>JAKSCO010000034.1 GCA_022360575.1 Bacteroidales bacterium
AATCGATCTCAATCAGGTAAAATTTACCAATTGCGATTTAACATTCTACAACGAAGCTACTCGTATAAACCTAAACACTCATGTTCGAAAAATTAATCTTCAGGGAAATTTTTCAAGGAACAAATATACTATGAAAATCAACTCTAATATATACATAAACAAACTTTACATAAACAATACTAACTATTTATTTAACAGAAGAGTAAAGTTAAATACCGACTTTAATATACTAGGGAAAGAAATAAAAATATCGAAAGGAAAGTTAAACCTCAATAACTTGAACTTTATTTTAAATGGAACAATAAAAAGCACTAAACAACAACAACTTAACCTTAATATATCTGGAAATAATCTAAATATTAAAACTTTTGCCGAGACATTGCCTTATAAGATAAAAAAACAACTTCCTTCACTAAATTTTAAAAAAGGGAAAGTTTCGTTAAACATGAACATTACAGGGAAAAATATAAAAATCAACCGCCCTCATATAAATGCATCATTTTCTGTAAAAGAAATTGCTCTAACATACTCTAAAAAGAAAATTCCTTTCTCTGATTTATCATTTGAAGGAAATTTTACAAACGGAATTCAAAATAATGCCATAAGCTCTAGGTTAAACTTTAAAAAACTTAATGGAAATATACAAAACAACTCTTTTGAAGGATATTTATCGCTAAACAACCTAAAAAATCCTTTGGTAAAATTTGATATTACCTCCGACCTATTCTTAAACGAAATAAAACATATCTTTAAAATAGATACATTTGATATATTAAAAGGTTTTGCCTCGTCAGAAGTAAAATACTCAGGAACATACAACAACTTACTTAAATTTACTTTCACCGATTTATTCACTAAAGAATACGATATAAATCTTAGCTTATCAAATGGCGAAATAAAAAGAAAAGATGATCCGATTACAATATCTGATATCAATGGAAATTTAGAAATAAACAAAACTCTATATTCCGATAATATTTCATTTAAAATCAACGAAAATGATTTTAAAATCCGAGGTCAAGCATTAGGCTTATACGAATACTTCAATTCAGGAAAAACATTTTACGTTAACGCAAATCTTGTTTCAAACCAAACAGATTTAAATGATTTGGCACCTCTTTTTAAAACAGACAAAACAACTAACACAAATTCATCTTATCGATTTCCCAACAAATTAAACTTAAATCTAAAAGTGAAAGTTTCTAGTTTTAAAATTGGTAAATTTCAAGCTCAAAACATAAAAGGGATTCTCAACTATAAACCTCGAGTATTTTCGCTACACGCTCTCTCTTTCCGAACAATGACAGGAGAAACTCAAACCAACGGAATTATTATTCAAGATATAAACAACGATTTTATAGTAAAAACAAAATGCAACCTAAGCAATATAAATATTAATACCCTGTTTTATTCTTTCAACAACTTTGGGCAAAATTTTATTACAAACCAAAATCTGAAAGGAAACTTATCGGGAGATATATTTTTCACATCTAAATGGACCGATAAATTAAAAATATATAAGAAATCTATTCAATCCGAATGCAATATCAAACTTATTAATGGTGAATTAAATAATTTTAAACCACTTACAGGATTATCTAAGTTTATTGAGCTCGACGAGCTTAAAAACATTCAATTTTCTACTCTCAAAAATAAAATCACGATTAAAAATGAGAAAATAATTATTCCTCAAATGGACATTGCATCATCGGTTATTAAATTAACCTCATCAGGGGAACATAGCTTTAATCACAACTACGAATACCATTTGAGTTTACTACTATCTGATCTGCTATCAAAGAAAATCAAAATACGAAAAAACAAAAAGCAGTCCTTTAGAGAAATAAACGAAGATGATTCGGGAAAAATCAAACTATTCTTATTATTAAAAGGAGATAAAAATGATTTTAATGTGAAACTCGATCGAAAAGCTGCCCGAAAAAGAAGAAAAGAAAATCGAGAAAAAGAAAGATTAGAGCTAAATCATATTCTAAAAAACGAATTCAACTCAAATAAAAAACAAGACTCTACTAAAGAAAAATTCATTATCGAATGGGACGAAGACGATACAAGCAATAACTAACTCAACCCAAATCTTAACATAAATCTTTAGTTATAAACAATCATTATTTATAACTTATAGAACAAAAGAATATTAAATTTGCTAACTAACAACCTCAAAAAACGACACTTTGAATATATACTCTAAAAAACAGAAGTGGAAATTATTCCTATTATTTTCAGCTATTATAATGGGCGTTTTGTCATTCTTAGTCACAAATAGGCTTGCAAAGAAACTCTCAATCGAAGAACGCAAAAAAGTAGAATTATGGGCTTCAGGAATGCGTCAATTATCCGATTTAGACGATAACGAAAAGGTATATGCATTTATATTCGAAGTAATAAAAAACAACGAAACAGTTCCTGTTATATTAACCGATAGAAACGGAGAGATTGTATCTCATCGTAATTTAGACAAAACACAAGAAAACGACTCGGCATATCAACACAAGCTATTAGCCGAAATGAAACGAGCCAAAGAACCTATAGAAATTACTTTACTCGATGGAGATAAAAACTTTATTTACTACAAAGAATCGATATTGCTTACACGCTTATTTTATTTTCCTATTATTCAATTCGGAGTATTATTTTTATTTCTATTTGTTTCATATCTGGCTTTCAGCTCATCGCGAAAAGCCGAACAAAATCAGGTATGGGTAGGAATGTCTAAAGAAACAGCACATCAACTAGGAACACCAACATCATCGTTATTAGCAAGCTTAGAACTGTTAAAACTCAAAAACGTTGATGAGAAAATCATTACCGAATTCGAAAAAGATGTACAACGTCTTGAAGTAATTACAGATAGATTTTCTAAAATAGGATCAAAACCCAAACTACTAAAACAAGATATAATTCCTGTATTAATAAATACCGTTAAATATATAAAAGCTCGTTCGTCACAAAAAATAAACTTCAACTTTAACTTCAGCGAAAATGATAAAGTGATACTCCCTTTTAACAAATCCTTATTTGAATGGGTCATCGAAAATTTATGTAAAAATTCGGTTGATTCTATGGAAGGGCTAGGGAATCTTACTGTAAATATCGACGATAGAGTTCAATATCTATTTATAGACGTCATAGATCAAGGAAAAGGAATTGCAAAATCAAAATACAAAACAATATTCCAGCCGGGATACACCACAAAACAAAGAGGATGGGGATTAGGATTGTCTTTATCAAAACGTATCATCGAAATTTACCATAAAGGAAAAATATTTGTAAATCATTCAGAAATTGACAAAGGAACCAATATGCGAATTGTTTTAAAGAAATAAAGATAAACTGTTAATAAACAGAATTACTCTATTTCTTGATATTACAAAATACTTTGCTATATTTTTTCTTTTTTTATTCAAATATTAATTTATACTTTTGCACGATGTTAAATTTAGGAGAGGGTGGAGAATTTAAGTAAATATCGAATTGTTTATCAAGGCTTAAGTATTGGAGAACATAACTTTAATTTTGATATTGATGATTTGTTCTTTGAAAGCTTGGAATATTCAGATATAAAGAAAGGAAAGCTAGAAACTCAAATCTTATTAAAGAAAAAATCCAGCTTCCTCGAATTAGACTTTGATATTAATGGATATATAATATTGACTTGCGATCGATGCTTAGACGAATATCAACAAGATATTGATTATAAAGGAAAATTATTTGTTAAATTTTCTGAGCATGACGACGATTTAGCTGATGATGTTATAGTATTATCTCCTAGCGAACACGAGTTAGATATATCTCATTACATTTATGAGAGTATAAATTTGAGTATTCCTCTAAAACGAGTACATCCTAACATAAATGGAGAAAGTACTTGTAACAAAGAAATGTTGGAAAAATTAGAAGATTACAAAATAGAAGAATCTACCGAAGAAAATATTGATCCAAGGTGGAATGATTTAAGAAAATTAATGGCAAATAAATAATTAGGAAAAATGGCACATCCAAAGAGAAAGACATCGAAACAGAGAAGAGACAAGAGAAGAACACATTACAAAGCAACAGAACCAACTGTTGCAACATGTTCAAATTGCGGTGCTACACATTTGTACCACAGAGTTTGTCCAGAATGTGGTTACTACAAAGGACAGCTTGCTGTTGAAAAAGAAGTAAACGCATAGTTAAAAAAAAATTCAAACTCAGATGAGAATTGGAATAGATATTATGGGCGGAGATTTTGCTCCTGAGGCTGCAGCTTTAGGAGCAATTTTAGCTCAAAAAGAAATGTCGTCCGATGATCGTATCGTGCTTTTTGGCGATCAAGAAAAAATAAAAGAGATTCTTGCGCGCGAAAAAGTTAGTGTTGATAACTTTGACATAGTTCATTCATCACAAGTAATTGATATGCATGATCATCCGGCCAAAGTGTTTTCAAAAAAGCCGGACTCCAGTATTGCCAAAGGATTTCATTTTTTAGCAAAAGGAGATATTGATGGTTTTGCTAGTGCAGGAAGTACCGGAGCTATGATGGTGGGTGCTATGTATACAGTAAAATCAATTCCTGGAATAATACGACCTGTTATTACAGGTCCAATACCAAAACCAGATGGTAGCCATTCAATCCTTCTTGATGTAGGATTGAATCCAGATACCAAACCCGACGTTCTCTATCAATATGCTATTTTAGGGTCTATTTATGCCGAAAATGTATACGGTATTAAAAATCCTAAAGTAGGACTAATGAATATTGGTTCTGAAGAAGAAAAAGGGAACTTAGTAACAAAATCGGCTTTCGAACTAATGAAAGATTCAACTGATTTTAATTTCATAGGTAATATCGAAGCTAATGAGCTATTTGCTGAAAATAAAGCTGATGTTATTGTATGCGATGGATTTGTTGGAAACATCATTCTTAAAGAAGCCGAAGCTTTTTATTCTCTATACAAAAAAAGAGGACTCCACGACGAATTCTTCGATAAATTCAATTTCGTAAATTACGGGGGAACTCCTGTATTAGGAATAAATAAAAATGTAGTTATTGGGCATGGTATTTCAAATGACATGGCAATAAAAAATATGATTCTGCATACAAGAGATGTTGCAGAAGCTAATCTTTCTGAAAAAATCAAGGAGGCATTTAAATGACAAAATTAAGAGCAACTATTACAGGTGTTGGAGCTTATGTTCCCGACTATATTCTTACAAACGAAGAGCTAAGTAAAATGGTTGATACTTCGAATGAATGGATCATGACGAGAATCGGCATCAAAGAACGACACATTATTAAAGAAGAAGGCGAAGGATCATCTTTTGTTGGAACAAAAGCAGTTAAACAGTTGCTCGAAAAAACGAATACTTCGCCAGAAGAAATAGATTTACTTATTTGCGCAACAGTAACTCCCGATCATCAGTTCCCAGCTACAGCCAATATCATTAGCGATAAAGTGGGAATTAAAAATGCTTATAGTTTCGACTTGAATGCTGGATGTTCTGGTTTTTTGTATGCTTTGAATACTGCTTCGAAGTTTATAGAAACAGGTTCGCATAAGAAAGTAATTGTTGTAGGTGCCGAAAAAATGTCATCTATTGTTAATTATCAAGACCGAGCAACTTGTCCAATTTTTGGCGATGGTGCAGGAGCTATATTATTAGAACCAACAACCGAAGACATAGGAATTATAGATTCTAAATTACAATCTGATGGCGTTGGTAGAGTTCACTTACATCAGAAAGCAGGTGGTTCAGTAAAACCAGCATCTCACGAATCTATCGATTCTCAAGAACATTTTATTTACCAAGAAGGACAACCTGTTTTTAAATGGGCAGTTTCCAAAATGGCCGATGTTTCTGTTGAAATGATGAAACGAAATGGAATTACTCCAGAAACCCTTGCATGGTTAGTTCCTCATCAAGCAAATATGCGAATTATTGAAGCTACAGCTAAACGCATGGGTATTGCTAAAGAACAAGTAATGATCAACATCCAAAAGTATGGAAATACTACTGCGGCAACGTTGCCTCTTTGTATTTGGGAATGGGAAAAAAAAAAAAAAAAAGGAGATAATATCATTATGGCAACTTTTGGTGCCGGATTTACTTGGGGATCTATATACTTAAGATGGGGGTACGACGGTAAAAAAACAAAATAATAAACTCTCAATACAAACAAAGCTGCCTCATAAAGGCAGCTTTTTATTTTTATGTGTGTGTTGTCCTAAAATAATGTTACACAAAAAAATGTAATGTTAAGACCATTGCAAAACTTAATATTCTATCTTCATATATCTTCTGGTTTATCCCAAGCATTAACACTTCCTCCAAGTTTAGTTTTTATATTTTCTTTTTCTGGTAATCCAAAGTAATTTAGTTTCCCTTTAGTATTTACTATTGCATCAATCGATTTATTTACAATAAACTCAGCTTGTCCTCC
>JAKSCO010000187.1 GCA_022360575.1 Bacteroidales bacterium
ATTTTCTATTTTCGCCTTGTTCTTTATAGAACAAGTAATAAACATTAAACAATATGTAAACTTGTTTTTTTATACTGCGAGGGTGTTAATCCTGTATATCCTTTATTTACTAAACTTATTTTTATTGATACCAGTATTGAATTTCTTTTTATCGAAACTAGCGAAGCTAGGAATAGAAAAAGTCAGCTAAAGCTGTCCACTTCAACGACCCGGCTACGAAGCATGGACTTGTGTTGCGCCTGCGGCAAGCCTATGCTTCATAAGCCATTATTGGTTAGAGTTATTATTCCTGTAAATATTTTCGCGCCTGATTTCTATATACTTGGTATGCTTTCTCAAAAGAAAAAGCTCTCTCTCGTAGGTCAGCTTTAAGCTTTATGTGCTTTTTATTATTTTCTTCAGTGGGGCTTCCTCCTCTGTCAATATTTAATTCTGGACGCATTACATTCATATCAGTAACTGTGAGATTCGGATGTGAGAAAAATTCCGCAAGTACAAAGTCCATCAAGTACTCTAATTTTTCAATAACTTTATTTTTAGCACCTTCCAGTTTACTTTTGCTAAATTTATTCTCAGTCAAGTTGCATTTGTCAATGAAATTGGAGATTGAGTCATTGGTATCATGAGAAATTAATTCGTTTGCAATAAGAGCATCTAGAAATGAATTTATGTCTTGTTCTGATAGTATTTCATTAAGTCGATTAAAAATACGTCTATCGGATTCTAGGCTTGAATTATTCTTGTTTTCAATTAAATAAAACCCAACATTATATGCAATTCCAAGAATAATTAAACTAAATCCGATTAAGGTGTCACTGGAGCCAATAATACTAAAATGAAACTCCTTCTCAATAAAATGATTCAGGATGATGATAATTATAGATGGAGATAAAAATACAATTCCAGAACTAACTAATAACCATGTTAATTTATTATAAAACCGAGGTCTTATTAACTTGAAAATTTCAACTAATCTATCCATATATCCTGTTTTTATTTCTAACTACTGTATGTTTTTGCTTAATGCTACCAACGACTCGAATATGGGGTGTTTGGCATTTTGAAACACGGACCTATCAAACCGCTACTTTATTTATTAAAAACTATAAAATTCAAATTTAGCAAATCGCTCCACATTACGTATATTTATTGTTGTAGCACGTAATTTATTAGTTTTCATTAATATAATTTATTGCTGATTCTAAAATGTTATCTGTTTCATTTTGTAAATCAATCTCCGTATTTTTTATTAATTTATCAGGTATAATGCCAATATTTTCAA
>JAKSCO010000257.1 GCA_022360575.1 Bacteroidales bacterium
AACTACTGGGATATATATTTTTAATGTTTGACATTTTAATTACTGTCATTTGGATTGGTTTATGGTGAAATTATTTAGTATCGTTTCCCACTTAGACCTACTAAAGATAGCTTATTAAATTTTATAAAAAAAGAGGTTGTCTCGAAAACAACCTCTTCCTCATTTTGAACCCTAAATTCTAGAATGATTATGTTAAATTCACAACATCCTCTTCTTGTTCTTTTTTTCTTTTTAAAGCAGCCAAGCGCTCTTTTATTTTCTGATTAGTCTGGCTTAACAATGTTTCTACTTTTTTATTTAAATCACTAAAGCTATCTGCATTAGCTACCGACATTGCTTTTACATATATAAAATATTCTTTGTCTATTTTTTTATGTAGTTCATCGGCAATAATGTGTGCAGGTAGTGTATTTTCGCGCTCCGATTTATCGTTAATATATTCGATATTTGCTGCATCGAATGCTGCTTGCGACTCTTCGAGATTTGTTATTAACTGAGGCAAATCGGGGATTGCCTTTACTGCTTCGCTCAAATCGGGAGCTTTTAAATCATCAAGCAAGGCTCTTATTTTAGCACTTTCGCTCGAATAGCTTTCTTGAATTATTTCTAAACCATATCGCGATAACACTTCGAGCACCTCTAGTGCTTTTTTTTGGGTTTCACTCTCACGCCTGTTACATTTAGCATTTACCTCATAAAAAATGGCTCGTACATCTATATCGCGCTTTAAATCTTTTTCGTCGAGCTCTGTTCTTACTATGCCTTGGTTGCTCTTGCTTATTAGCTGACTTAGCATTGCTTTGATGTCTTTTTTTAAAGCATCTAAATAAACATCATTTTCGATAGGATACTGATCGTTTAACTGATCTACGGATTTTCCAACTTCTAGAATCTCGCTTGTTGTAGCTCTACTACTTAACATTGGTCTAAATTTTAGGTTAATCAAATATTTTTTCTGTGCCTTAAATGTAATAAAAATATTAAACAAAAAAACATTTAATACAAAATAATTCAACATCCCTCTGTATTGTATATATAATAAGCCTTTCGGCAGATATATTTTTTATTAAAAAATAAATATCAACCCTTTATATCGCAGCTTTTACAGAAATATCATCATTTTTAGTTCTTTTGAGCTCAATATTTGCAAAAAGTTGACATTTGAACTTCGGTTGAGCTCAATATTCGCAAAAAGATGTCATTTGAGCTTCGGTTGAACTCAATATTCGTAAAAAAGATGTCATTTGAGCTTCGGTTGAACTCAATATTCGTAAAAAAGATGCCATTTGAGCTTCGGTTGAGCTCAATATTTGCAAAAAGTTGACATTTGAGCTTCGGTTGAGCTCAATATTCGCAAAAAGATGTCATTTGAGCTTCGGTTGAACTCAATATTCGTAAAAAAGATGTCATTTGAGCTTCGGTTGAACTCAATATTCGTAAAAAAGATGC
>JAKSCO010000281.1 GCA_022360575.1 Bacteroidales bacterium
ATATTGATTTGAACTAGTTTATGTATCAAAGTCAGATAAATGTACGTTATGCTAAAGCTCTATTTCAACTATCAATAGAAAAAACTATTGAAGAAGAAATTATCAAAGATATTAAGTTGATATATTCATTTTTTGAAGAAACAAATGATCTGAGAATTTTAGTTGAAAACCCTGTAATAAAATCAGATCAGAAAATAAAAATACTAAATAGTTTGTTTAAAGATAAAGTAAACAAGTACACAGTATCGTTTTTAAATTTAATTGTAAAGAACAAAAGAGAGAGTTATTTAAAGGGGGTTTGTCAAAATTACATTGATTTGTTTAGGCAGTACAAAGGAATAAAGCAGGCAATAATAACAACTGCTTTTGATCTGCCTGAAAAGGAAAGAATGAGTATTCAGAAATCAATACAAAAAAAATTTAATTCAGTAATCGAATTGCAAAGTAATGTTGATGAAGCATTGTTAGGGGGGATGGTAATTCAGATTGAGGATAAGCAATTAGATTTAAGTGTTGCAAAGCAAATACAGCGATTAAAAAAAAGGTTTCTTTCAATAGATTTTAATAAAGAAGATTAAATAATATAGATTATGGCTGGAATTAGACCCGGAGAAGTTTCTCAAATCCTAAAACAAGAACTAGATGGTTTTACTACAAGTTCGGAGCTTGAAGAAGTGGGTAGTGTATTGCAAGTAGGCGATGGGATAGCCCGAATTTATGGACTAACAAACGTACAATCGAATGAGTTAATAGAGTTTGATAATGGGGAGAAAGGTATTGTATTAAACTTAGAAGAAGATAATGTGGGTGCGGTACTTCTGGGTTCATCAGAAGAAATACGAGAAGGAGACAAAGTAAAACGAACAGGTAAAATAGCATCGATAAATGTAGGTGATAGCTTATTAGGACGTGTCATAAATACTTTAGGAGAACCTATTGATGGATTAGGGAGTTTCGAGGGAGAACTATTTGAAATGCCATTAGAGCGAAAAGCTCCGGGAGTAATTTATAGACAGCCTGTAAACGAACCTCTTCAAACAGGGATAAAAGCTATTGATGCTATGATTCCAATAGGGAAAGGTCAGCGAGAATTAATAATTGGCGACCGACAAACAGGGAAAACAGCTATTGCTATTGATACCATAATAAATCAAAAAGAATTCTACGATAAAGGAGAACCAGTATATTGTATTTATGTTGCTATAGGACAAAAAGGATCAACTGTAGCTCATATTGCTGAAACTTTAAAGAAATACGGTGCTTTAGATTATACAATAATTGTTACTGCAACGGCAGCCGATTCTGCTGCTCTACAATTTTATGCTCCTTTTGCAGGAGCTTCAATAGGCGAATATTTTAGAGATACAGGAAGAAATGCTCTAATTATTTATGATGATCTATCAAAACAGGCTGTTGCGTATCGCGAAGTATCCTTGTTATTGCGTAGACCTCCTGGGAGAGAAGCATATCCTGGTGATGTATTTTATTTGCATTCGAGATTGCTTGAGCGTGCTGCCAAAATAATTCAATCTGATGAGATTGCTGCTCAAATGAATGATTTGCCCGAATCTTTGAAAGGGAAAGTAAAAGGAGGTGGATCGTTAACGGCTCTTCCTATTATCGAAACCCAAGCTGGGGATGTATCTGCATACATTCCAACGAATGTCATTTCGATTACTGATGGTCAAATATTCTTGGAATCGGATTTATTTAATGCAGGAGTAAAACCAGCAATTAATGTGGGTATTTCTGTATCTCGAGTAGGAGGGAACGCACAAATAAAATCAATGAAAAAAGTAGCCGGAACCTTAAAACTAGATCAAGCTCAGTATCGCGAGTTAGAGGCTTTTGCTAAGTTCGGATCTGATTTAGATGCTGCGACAATTGCTGTTTTAGATAAAGGAGCTAAGAATGTTGAAATATTGAAGCAAGCCCAGTATAGTCCTATGCCTGTTGAAAAGCAAATA
>JAKSCO010000177.1 GCA_022360575.1 Bacteroidales bacterium
AAATTCTTAAGCACTTTAGGCGTTGTAGATGGGAAGTAATTTGTAACTTTGTCAAGAAGCGGATCAAGCATATCAAAAAATTTTTAGTCGAATTTAAAGATAATGCTTTTTCCGCTTTTTTATTTTTGTCCAGTAGTATGAGTTTTTAGCTTGTTGAAGAAAACATATAATGAATCTCTGGGACAACTTTACTTTTTATTAATAGCTTAGGAGTGCCAATTTTTTTGTTTTCAATAATTGACACCTTCCAGATTTCATCAAAACATCTATAAAAAATAGTTTCATCTTCAATTAATAAAATCTCAGAATCAGGCTCTTGCAAATTTAATTCGAGATACCTATTACTCAATAGGTTGTGTATGAATATAACCCCGCTATAATTTGATTTCGCCTGTTTTTCTAGGTAGAAAAATATATCTTTCCTACTCCTTTTTTTTCTTTGATACAGTTTATTATCATATATAACGGTACCAGAAATCCAATCACCATAATTTTGAATTTTAGTTTTACTCCCTGGTAAAATCAATTGGTGCCATTCATTCTTATTCTTATGATAGACACCAAATATTTTTTCTTTTTTGGATGCGTTATTTTCTAAGTGAAGAATGAAATACTTATCATTATTTACCACCGAATACATATATCGTTTCTTATATCTAAGAAATGATTCGTCTAATTCAATTGGAAATATTGGACGCTTAAAAATGTCTCTTGTTAAAGCCATTTTCAACTTACCGTTTTCATTGTCTGTAACATAAAGTTGTTTAGCGAATTCTCTTATAGGGTAACTAATATTTCCGTTTAGATATGATCTTTTAAAATCATTCACATCAAAATTATAAGGACGAAGATTTGAGTTTATTCCTTTAAATTGTATTGTATCTTGGTTAATAATAGATACATTATTTAAAACTAGATCATTATTTTTAATTATAGATATTGGAGATTTATTGATATAGTCATTTAATAGTTTCTTTGATGTATTTATGTTCTCTAAATTATTATGACTAATGGTTATGAATTCGTTGTTTCCATTAATAAAATTTTCTTTACAAATGAATGTATATTTTTTTTTAGGGTAATTCCTTACATACAATAAATACTCATTGGCATGGCATGCTATCGTGTCCTTTACTAAAAGCTCATTGTCTTTTAACCGTAATATAAAACTCTCTTCTTTTTTATTATCCGAATAGACACTAGGAGTCCCTGAAATAAAATAGAGAGGTTTTATGCTGTTTTGTAAAGTTTGAGCACTCATAATATGAGTGTTAGCAATTAAAAAAAGTATAAATAGGTTTCTCATCTTA
>JAKSCO010000205.1 GCA_022360575.1 Bacteroidales bacterium
AGCCTCTTTGTATAATTATTCGATCAATTTGTTTCTGTTTGCGATGAAATAAAAAAAGAAGCTGTCGGAGAGAAAACAGCTTCTTGGTGGTAATTTTTCTATTTGTTTGAGTCGTTTAAAGCAGATTCAGATTTAGGGAGAACTCAAACCTTAATATCTTTATTTAGTGCCCAAAACTATATCTTAAAACCCGAATAAAAAAGAGAGTATTGCTTATGTGTATTATCTAACTTATGAGTGTGTATGTTTTAAGGATGAATGGTATTAATTATCTTCTAAATGGTAAATCGAAATCAGTTTTGTTTTTTCAAAAAAAAGAAGCTGTCGGGGAAACAGCTTCTAGGTGGTAATTTTTCTTTTGGTTTGAGTTTATTAACAAATTCAGATTTAGGGAGAACTCAAACCTTAATATCTTTATTCAGTGCCCAAAACTATATCTTAAAACCCGAATAAAAAAGGGGGTATTGCTTATGTGTATTATCTAACTTATGAGTGTGTATGTTTAAAGCATGAATGGTATCAATTATCTTCTAAATGGTAAATCGAAATCAGTTTTGTTTTTTCAAAAAAAAAGAAGCTGTCGGGGGAACAGCTTCTTGGTGGTAATTTTTCTTTTAATCTGAGAGAGGTTAATAAACAAATTCAAATTTTTGGTCTATCTCAAACTCAATATTGTTGATTGATAGTTCAAAACTAGGGTTTTAAATTCTAATAAAAAAGGGCATATTGTTGATGTGTATTATCTAACTTATGAATGGTATCGTATTTAACATGAATGGTATTAACTATCTTCTAAATGAAAAATGATAATAATAGAGATTTTTTTCTTATAGATTTAGTTTTTGAAAATAAGAAAAGGGCTGCCTTTTTTGGACAGCCCCCTCGGTAATTTCTCGCTTTTTTCTATGAATAGAGTTAAAAACCATTGAATATTACTTATTATCACTTAACCCTTTCTTATTCTTTGAATGAACAATTCAAAAGTATAGTATTATATTCGAATAAAAAAGGGAGTATTACCTATGTGTATTAATTAACTTGTGAATGTATGTTGATTTCACATGAGTGGTTATAACTAATTAATGAATGGTTATTGAAATGAACTAAAAATCACGAAAATCTGCAATTATTTATTGCAGATTGAACATTAAAATCGTCAAAAATGAGGGTTGTGTATGTTAAACTTGCAAATCAATTGTGCCCGTATATACAGTTTTTTGCTCTGGATATACAATTAATATATTGCAGTTGGTAAAATAATCATCAATAATATCGGGCAATTGTTTAATGTATTTATTATACGATAATGAATTCTTTCGTGCACTAATTACTACTAGTAAATCATCTTTATTAAACTCACTTGACACAATATTTATCATTGACGAATGTATGGCCGTACGATACTCAATATCTGATACCCACCCTGAAGTTGAAACGTACTCTTTAATTTTTTCGTGAGTATGTTCGTATCCCCAAAAATAAACTTTACTAGTTGATTGTTGGGCTATATTTAAAACAGAATTAACCCACTCGGTAAAACCAACCTCGAGTTCGGCTACTTGAGGAATTAAAACATGTATGTTTTCTATTAAATTTAAAGGAGATTGTATTCTGTTTACATAAATCATTTTTCCTGTTTTCTGTAATACATTTTCCAATATAGTTCCAAAAAACAAATCACTTGCTCTAACTTTTCCTTGCCAACCCATTACTACTTTTGTTATAAAAAGTTCTTTTACTGTTCTTGCTATTCCATCAGCGATATTAGTATCTATTCGCGAAATAACTTTAGCAACATTATCGGTTGATGATGCATGTGTTTTTGCTTTTTCTAGAATACGATTAAAGGTGTAAATATTCTCCGAAGCTTTTGCATCATCATTAATTACTGTAAAAGGATATAGCGGAAGTTTCGATTTAGGATCTTTTATTAAGATCGAAAAGTTAATTAGCTGCTCTATTTTTTCGGGGTTAGATATAGGAACTAGTATTCGTTCGGGGAGTCCATTTAAATCGGGGGATTCTTTTTCTTGTTCGACAGCTATTTTACGAGCCGAATTTTGAGTAACAAACGAACTAATTAGTGTTGATACAAAAATAAGGATAATTGTTGCGTTCATAATTGATTCATCTACCAGTTCTAGTTTAAATCCTACCAAAATTATTGCTATGGCTGATGCCGCCCGGGCGGTGCTTAATCCAAATAATAAGTTACGTTCTGTTTTACTATACTTAAATAATTTTTGAGTAATGAAAGCTGCCAGATATTTACTCCCGACTGCTACTACAATTAACGAAACAATTATTAATAACAATGATAAGCTGTGTGTTAAAACTCTTAAGTCAGCAATCATCCCTACGGTAATAAGAAAAAACGGAATAAAAATAGTGTTTCCTATAA
This sequence comes from Bacteroidales bacterium, assembly GCA_022360575.1. Classification (GTDB taxonomy): domain Bacteria; phylum Bacteroidota; class Bacteroidia; order Bacteroidales; family UBA12077; genus UBA12077. Next base: position 2,402 of record JAKSCO010000205.1, read on the forward strand.
ACTCAATCCTGTTCATTAATGGCGAAGAGTGCGGAATGTGTCTGCTTAATGCCAGACCAGCAAAAAAGGCTCCTATAATAGGTTCGATATGTGCATATTCGGCTATTACCGAAGCTAAAAATACCATTGCAATTACAAAAATATATTCAATCCCACTTTCTCCATCGTAATTCTTGAAAAACCATTTACTCAAGCGAGGGATTATAAAAAACACTAGAAATAAGAAGAGAATAAAATAAGCAATAAATCGGAAAATAAAGAGATGACTTAATTCTCCTTTTACCGACTCAGAAATAACAGCTAAAATTAATAAGGCAACAGTATCGGCAATAATAGTTCCTCCGACAATAACATTTATTACCTTATTACGATTTATGCCAAATCGGCCGATAATAGGATATGCTACCAATGTATGCGAAGCTACCATACTAGATATTAACAATGAGGCAATAAAGCTCATGTTAAAAACGTAAAAAAATAACAATCCACTCGATACAAAAGGAAAAATAAAGGTTAAAACTCCGAATGTTATGCTTGGTTTTCGATTTTTTAGAAACTCTTTTACATTAATTTCTAAACCAGCTAAAAACATTAAATACAATAAACCGGTTTGACTAAATATAGATAAACCTACATCTTGCGATAGTAAATTTAAGCCGTTAGGTCCGACTGCTACACCTGCCAAAATAAGGCCTATTATTTCGGGTAATCGTAACTTTTTAAATAAACTCGGAAATATTAATATGATGAATAATACTAACGCAAAAATTAAAATAGGGTCAGTAATAGGAAATGTAAGTTTCATAATTAGGGTCATAGCATTAAATTTAATCTTTAACTAGTAACCATATAGCTACAAAGAGGTTCAATTAAATTTGAATTTAATTAGCTAAGTTTTCGAATGAAATCATCGGGTTTTATGCTTAAAGAAGCTTTGTCTTTATTTTCGGTATTGTTAGTTGTCTTTATTATTTAGTATTTTATTTTCTATTGATAATAATAAATGAATATCTGTTTCGCCAAGAATCATTAATCGTTCCATAATTCTGTTGTAGATATTAGAATTTTCGGTAAAGCCAATCTTTTGCAGAATGTTTTCGGTTTGATTTTTTAAAATATTTAGTTCGGTACCATTAATTTCATCCTCTTTTTTCGAATCGTTATAATTAAGCATCGAAAGAGTGTAAGCATAAATCATAACCGATTGAGCTAAATTTAACGACGGATAGGTTGTTTTCATTGGAACACTGGTAATTATATCGCAGAGTTTAAGTTCGGCATTAGTTAATCCACTTTCTTCTCGTCCAAAAACAATAGCTAAGTTTCGAATACTTCCGGCTTTAGCAGCAATAAGTTCGTTTATTTGAGTCGACGAATAATAATCTTCATTAACTCGTCGTCGTTTGGCCGAGGTTCCGATAACCCAATCAATGTCAACTAAGGCTTCTTTAAGGGTTTCGTACTCTTGTGATTTCTCAAGGATATCTGTTGAAGCATGTGCTAACCAGCTTGCTTTTTTGTTTAAATGGGCTTTTGTATTAATTAGTCGTAACGAATCAAACCCCATAGTTTTTATAGCTCGAGCTGCAGCTCCTACATTTTCGGGTACAGCAGGCTCAACTAAAATAAAATGAATATGCATATTTCCTATTTATAGTTTAGATGATAATTTATAGCCTCGTTTATAAAACTATTAAATGGTTGCATAGCTTTAAAAACAACTTTTATCTCATGTATAAATTTATTTGAAATAGCTAATGATTCTTTAATAGGCTTAATTACAGTATAATCTTTGTATCGTAATAAATCAATATACTTAAAGTCTTTAGGGAAACCTTTAGGTGCTGTTTTTAGTTTGTTTTCGGCAGTAATTGTATTAAAATGATTTTTAAAATCAGAAGCATTTAATATTTTAATAAAGTCATCAGTATTTTCGTATATATCTGTTCGTACAGCTTTTAATTTATCGGCTGCAGGCATATAAATTCCTCCCGAAAGAAAACAATTGTCGGGCTCGAGGTGAATATAATATCCGGCATTTCCAGAGTTGCGTCCACCTTGAACAATAAAAGCTCCAAAATTGGTTTTATAAGGCGACTTATCGTTAGAGAAACGAATATCTCGATTGATCCTGAAAATACAATTTTTAGGTTCGATGTTGCCTATTGATTTATCAAACAGAGAAATTTCAGCAATTATTTGTGCTATAAACTGCTCATATTCTTTCTTTATAGATTGGTACGTCATTTTATTTTCGTGAAACCATTCTTTGTAGTTATTTTTTTTTAATTCTCTTAAAAACTCAAATAGTTCTTTATTAATCATTTTTTATCTATTTATGAGATTCATTAATACAAATATCCACTAATTTAAGATAATCAACACTTAAATAGCAATTATTTTAAGATTCGTTTTTAAAAAATACGAGTACTTTATCGATTTTATTTAAGCCGAATAAATTCAGATAAAATCTTTACTTCGGTTACTGTTTTATGGTTTATCTTTGAGTAATAAAAAAATAAAATCATGCAAAATAAATTACTTAGCCGATTTTTAAAATATGTTCAGATAGATACACAATCCAATGAAAATTCGGATACTTTTCCAAGTACTCAAAAACAATTTAACTTAGCAAATTTGTTGGTCGAAGAACTTAATCAATTGGGTTTGTTTGATGTAAATTGCGATAAATTTGGATATGTTACAGCAACTTTACCGTCTAACACAGAAAAAACGATTCCTACCATTGCTTTTCTGGCTCATGTTGATACGGCTCCTGATATGAGTGGCAAAAATGTAAAACCTCAGATATTTGAGAATTACGATGGTTCTGATTTGGTTTTAAATAAGGACTTGAATATAGTTTTATCAACACAAGAATTTCCTGAGCTTAAGAATTATGTTAAGCAAACTATTATAACTACGAGCGGAGATACTCTTTTGGGAGCTGATGATAAAGCTGGGATTGCCGAAATAATGACTGCTTTAGAATATATGGTTAATACTCCGGAGTTTAAACACGGAACGATAAAAGTAGCTTTTACTCCCGACGAAGAGATTGGAAAAGGAGTAGATTATTTTAATGTTGATAAATTTAATGCAGATTATGCTTATACTCTGGATGGAGGTCCTATTGGTGAGCTCGAATACGAAAATTTTAATGCAGCAGGGGCTACTATAGAAATACAAGGGCGCAATATTCATCCTGGATATGCAAAAGATAAAATGATAAATGCTATTTTGCTTGCTTCGGAGTTAAACAATATGTTGCCTATTGAGCAGCGCCCCGAACTAACTGATGGTTATCAGGGATTTTTCCATATTGTAAAATTTAATGGGAATGTCGAAAATGCCGAAATACAATATATTATTCGCGACCATGATAAAGAAAAATTCGAATATAAGAAGCAATTGATTTATGATATTGTAAACTTTGTTAATAAGAAATATAATGCTAATGTTGCTAGTATTACTCTTAATGATCAATATTATAATATGCGCGAAAAAATCGAACCTGTTTTTCATATTGTCGAACAAGCCAAGAAAGCAATGATAGAGGTAGGTGTTACCCCAGACATTAAGCCCATACGTGGAGGTACCGATGGAGCTCGATTGTCGTATATGGGATTGCCTTGCCCAAATATATTTACCGGAGGACACAATTATCATGGTCGATTTGAATACATTTCTCTTCAATCGATGGAGAAAGCAACTCAAGTTATTCTGAAAATAATCGAGAATTCAGCGAAATAATTATACAACTTATAGTTGTAGATATAAAGCAAATAAAACCAATCCAATCCGGGTTGGTTTTGCTTATAAAACAGATTTAGTGTTAAGACACAGGATGTTAGATGTAAGACATAAGTGGTAAGATGCGAGTATCAAGTACAGAGACTAGATGAATAAACTTTGTCGAAAATAAAGAGTAGTTTATAACTCCTGTAGAAAAAACTTCAATTAGATAACAAACCGAACCAACATTTAGGCAACTAGCTTTATTTTAATTAAATGTTTACATCAAACTATTGAGAGGTGTGGGTTAAATTCATTCACAGTCAATAGTATATGGATTTTTTAGGGGTGTCTTGTAGCAAAAACCGAACGTTTGTTTTCAAACTACCGGTTGTCAGCATCTTAACTACCGGTTGTTCGTTTCGTAACTACCGGTAGTTTGAATTGCAACTACCTGATAAAAATTTGCTAACAACCGGTTGTTAGTTTTCTAATGTACTGATAAAAGTTTTTTTTCATAAGGGAGAAAATATTTTTTCATACGGACAAAAATAAATTTTCATAAGGGAGAAAATATTGTCACATACTGACGAAAATGTAAAAACATACTGATATAAATTTAATGATGTACTGGAGAAACATTATTGAGATAAGAATTCCTTAAAATCGAATTGATAATATTCTCAGTATTTCTGTTTATTAAAATATACACTAAGATCATAAAGGACTCTTAAATTAATAAAATTGATAATTATTGAGTAAGTGTATTTTAATTATAAAAATTTTATACATTTGCGCCCGAAAAATTAGTATTTCATTGAAAAAATATTTCTTATATATTATTATTTTATTGGGGCTTATCCCCTATACCGATTCGTATTCGGCAAGCTTCAATTCTGGCTCTGGGTGCGAAGAGTTTGTGCAATGCAATATAAGCAATAGTAGTTTTCAGTTTGATAATGCTATCGACGAAAAAGACATAGACCAAAACTGGAATGTATTATCAAATGCATATGGTTATTTTATTTATGTCCACAATTTTGGTAATACATTTTTGGCAAACAGCAATTGTTCTATTAGTAGGTATTTATTAAATGCTTACATTGATTTACCTCCGCCATGTTTTTGTTATAACTACAGCTAAAATTTTTATTAACAATTCGTTTTTTACATTATTTATATTAAAATGAGAAGCATTCATTTTTCGGTTGTAATGCATATTGTTGGTTTGTGCCTTATGCTCGAAAGCCTTTTTTTGTTATTAACAACATTAATAGCCATTGTTTTTAACGATGGAACAATGTTGACTTTTATAGAGTCGGCAGGAATAAGTTTTTTGTTTGGATTTATTTTGTTTCGAGTATGTAAGTTCGACAAACAAAAAACACCAACAATAAAAGATAGTTTTTTGATTGTTACTTTTTCGTGGGTATTTATCTCGTTATTTGGGAGTTTGCCTTATTTGTTAAGTCGATCGATACCTAATTTTGTTGATGCTTTTTTCGAGACAGTATCTGGATTTACAACAACAGGTTCGTCGATATTAACAGACATTGAGGTATTGCCTAAAGCAATCCAGTTTTGGCGAGCCGAAACTCATTGGATAGGAGGGATGGGTATAATTGCTTTAGTGGTAGTAATATTGCCTTCGTTAAAAGTTACGGGGAATCAGTTGTTTTCGGCCGAGGGGGCATTTTTTAGTACCGAAAAAATACATCCTCGATTAATTGATGCAGCACGAAGGCTATGGCTTGTATATATTATATTAACATTATCAGAAACATTACTTTTAATGTTTGCCAAAATGAATTGGTTCGATGCTGTTTGCCATTCGTTTGCCACTGTTGCTACAGGAGGTTTCTCGACTAAAAATACGAGTATAATAGATTATTCGCCAACCATACAGTATATTATTACATTTTTTATGTTTTTATCAGGAATGAATTTCGTATTACATTTCATGATATTTACAGGTAGATTTAAAAAAGCTTTTCGCGATGAGGAACTTAAATATTATATTGCTATTGTTTTAATTATTACAATTATTCTTTCGTACAATAATTATAGTTTTTATAAAGATATCGAAACATCGTTCAGACAATCGATATTTCAAATTGTATCAATAATTACGGCAACAGGTTTTGTTTCGGCTAATTACGAACAATGGAGCCAGGTATCGATTGCAATAGTGTTTTTTATTATGTTTATTGGTGCATGTACAGGATCTACCGGAGGAGGAATAAAAATTGCCCGATACACAGTTGTGCTTAAAAGTATTGGAGCTCAATTTAAACGAACTTTACATCCTAATTGTGTATCTATTGTTAAGTATAATAAAAAGTCGATTAGCGATAAGGTATTAAATAATATTTCGTCTTTTGTTGTAATTTATTTTTTAACATTTGTTGTTGGCACATTTATCATGATGGGGATGGGCTTAAATGTTAGTTCGGCAGCAAGTAGTTCTATAACGACATTAGGAGGTATTGGCCCGGGATTAGGACTTGTAGGTCCGGTTAATAGTTTCGCTTCGATTAATAATGGGGGGAAATTATTTTTATGTTTTAATATGATTTTAGGTAGGTTAGAAATAATTTCTGTTTTATCATTATTTACAAAATCATTTTATAAAGTATAAACAAGTAAAAGCAGCCTATTTATACGAATAGGCTGTGCCATATAAAGTTACTGTAGGAGCTTCGCCAAAAGCAACTTGATTATTTTTTTTCGTAATCAAAATAATATTAGCATTTACTAATGCAGCTTTTCGTTTTAAAATTATAGTTGCAGTTCTTTCTAACGATTTCACAGTTGAGTTTCCTCTGTTTCGGCCTTCGGCTTTTGCTTCTATTTTTCCTACCTCAACCAAGTCTTTTACATCCTTGGGATTTTTGGTTACTTTAATTTTCCTGAAATCTCCAACTTTGCGTATATGCTGCGCTTTTTCGTTGAAAATTTCAACACTTCCTGTTTTGTGTATGACTTTACGAACTAGTCGTTTATCAATTTTAGAAGTTTTATTTTCGCCTCTATTAATATAATATATATCATTTAAGCATATTCGTTTAATGTCGACAAATATTTTAGTTCCATCGTGTTTGTATATAATATCACTTGTTGTTTCTTCTCTGTTTTTTTCCAAATTTAAATTCTCTGGTTGTGCTTTCAGATTTACAATACTTAAAGCCAATAAAATAACTATACTAACAACTCGCAACATAATATTTATTTAATAAGATTTTTAAAATATGGATTCGGCACAAAAATAAAAGAATCCACCTAAAAAACAATATTGATTTCATCGATTACACAGGCTTTTGTCCTATTAATAATAACGCACATATTGTAAATGCAATAAGAATTGGGACTAAAAGTATTGTTTTTTTCTAATATTAAATGGATTTCAAGATGAGGGATTTGTAAAAAAGAAACATTTTTGTTTCTCATTTTGATGTTCTTTTGGTACAATCCTCAGAATCGGAAATTATATATAAAAAGAAGAATCTCTCAGAGAAAATTAGACTTGGTTAAAGATTTGCCCAGAGAGACTATTTATCTTTTTTCGAAATATTTTGAAAAATTTCTTTGTAGAACCTGATGAAGGGAATACACAAGGTATCCAATAATACTACCTAATATTGCTCCGCATAAGATATCAAACGGATAATGTACTCCTAGATAAATTCTACTGTAAGAAACCACTAAAGCCCAAATGAGAATAAACCAAGTAAAGCCTTTTTTATTAAATAGTTTCGATAAGAAAACTGCTATAGCAAAAGTATTTGCAGCATGCGACGATACAAATCCATACTGCCCTCCACATTTGTTATGTACCAAATGTACTATGCTTTGTAAACTTGGGTTATGACACGGGCGCAAACGCTCAAAAACTTCTTTAAAGGCTTTTACCGAAATCTGATCGGCGAGAGTAACAACTAAGGCTATGCATATTAAGCTTATTAATGCTCTCCATCTGAATTTGTATACAATAAAACCAATAATAACAATATAAAGAGGAATCCATGATTTTGTTCCAGATATCCACCACATTATTTCATCCCAAACTGGAGAATGAATTCCATTTATAAATTTGAAAATAGTTGTGTCTAGTTGGTTTAAGTATTCAAGCATTGTTTTTAAGTTTATTGTAATTTATCCCAGATTAAATCTTTTAATCCTTGTATGCCTTTTTGTGCTACCGACGAAATAAAAATATAAGGAATGTCAGGCAAATCTTGTTTCATTTCATCCATTAATTCATCGTCTAACATATCCGATTTTGTAATTGCTAAAATTCGGTTTTTATCTAATAACTCAGGATTGTATATCTCTAACTCCTTTAACAATGTTTGGTATTCTTTTTTGATATCATCGCTATCGCACGGAACCATAAATAACAACATAGAGTTTCGCTCAATATGTCTTAAAAATCGCAAACCTAAGCCCTTGCCTGCACTTGCTCCTTCTATAATTCCTGGAATATCGGCCATTACAAACGAGCTGTTGTTTCGGTACTGAACAATACCCAAATTAGGAACTAAGGTTGTAAACGGATAATTTGCAATTTCGGGTTTTGCTGCCGAAACAACTGATAATAATGTCGATTTACCGGCATTAGGGAATCCTACTAAACCAACGTCGGCTAATAATTTAAGCTCAAGAATAAACCAGGCTTCCTTGCTTTCTTCGCCAGGTTGTGCATATCGAGGTGTTTGATTTGTTGCCGATTTAAAATGGCAGTTTCCTAAACCTCCACGTCCGCCTTCAAGTAAAATTATTTCTTGATTGTCTTCGGTAATTTCAGCAATAGTGTTTGTTGTTTCGGCATCTTTAATTACTGTTCCTAACGGAACTTCAACAATAACGTCCTCGCCATTGGCTCCTGTACTTTGCGATTGACCTCCAGCCATTCCGCTAGTCGCAAAAATATGCTTTTGATATCTTAAGTGTAATAAAGTCCAAAGTTGAGCATTCCCTTTTAGTATAATATGACCTCCTCTTCCGCCATCTCCTCCATCGGGTCCCCCCTTGGCTACAAATTTCTCGCGTCGTAAATGAGGCGAACCAGCACCTCCTTTCCCCGAGCGAAAAAATATCTTAACATAATCAACAAAATTCGACCCTGCCATTTATATCTTTCTTTTTATTTAATGTATTAATTTAAATAAGTATCAATTGTTTTGCAAATACGATCAAACACTTCGCCTATTTCTCCATTTCCATCAATCGATTGATGTTTTCCTTGCTCATTATAAAACTTTGAAATTATTGATGTGCGATTTTTGTATATTTTTATTCGTTTAAAAATAATACTTTCGTCTCTGTCATCAGGTCTCCCCGATTCTTTAGATCTTGTAATTAAACGATTAACTAAAACATTTTCATCAACATTTAACGAAATCATAAGAGTTACATTGCTATTGTATTTTGCTAATAATTCCGCAAATTTTTCTGCTTGATATTTTGTCCTTGGGAAACCATCGTAGATAAACCCGTTTGTGTTTTTATGTTTTGCTAATTCTTCTTCGATAATACCTATGGCCATTTCGTCAGTAACATAATTTCCATCATCAATTAGTTTCTGAGCTTCAATTCCCATTGGAGTTTTTTCTTCTATAGCTTTTCTAAGTATTTCTCCAGTTGAAATGTGTGTTAAACCATATTTTTCTAAAATTTTCTCTGACTGTGTTCCTTTGCCTGCTCCAGGAGGCCCAAATAATATTATATTTAGCATTCCTTATGTACTCAATATTATTTTAAGGTGTATATATCTGCCAAATTACGACCAATACCATCGTAATCTAACCCGTATCCTACAATAAACTCATTCGGAATTTCTAAACCTACATAATCAACGGTCATATCTTTCTTGTATGCTTCAGGCTTAAATAATAAGGATGCTACTTTTACACTTGCAGGAGCAAATGTTTTTAATTGTTCTAAAATTTGTTCTAAAGTTATACCTGTATCAACAATATCTTCTATAATAATAACATCTCTTCCTTTGATCTCTTCATTAACTCCAATTAATTGTTTTACTTTTCCTGTAGTTGAAGTTCCTTCGTATGAAGCCAATTTCAAAAATGTTACTTCACAATCAAAATCGATGTGCTTAAATAAATCAGCAGTAAACATAAAAGACCCATTCAAAATACTAATGAATAATGGGACATCTTTATCTTTATAATCGTCATTAATTTTTATCGCCATTTTTGCGATTACTTCTTGAATTTTTTCTGCTGGTATTGATACTTTAAATTCTTTGTCCTTTAGTTTAATCTGATTCATCTTTATAAATTTTATCCTTGCTCTATTGCTTGTAAACTAATAGTTTATACTTGTTGAATTTATGTGTAAAACTTATTTGAAAAAATTTTGCAAAGCCCCTTTTAATCGGTTTATTTGCTTGTCAAAATTTTTCGTGAAAATACAACATAAATACGTTAATAAAAAACTTTAAAACAACATGGAAGCTAAAGTAAGTATTATCATGGGCAGTACATCAGACTTGCCAGTTATGGAAAAGGCTGCTAAAATATTAAATGATTTTAAAATTCCTTTTGAAATAAATGCTTTGTCGGCACATCGTACACCCGAAGAAGTCGAAAAATTTTCTAAATCAGCTAAAGATAGAGGTCTTGAAGTTATTATTGCAGGAGCAGGAATGGCAGCTCATTTGCCAGGTGTTATTGCAGCAATGACTAGTTTGCCTGTTATTGGGGTGCCTATAAATGCGAGTCTCGACGGAATGGATTCGTTACTTGCGATTGTTCAAATGCCTCCCGGAATACCTGTTGCTACTGTTGGGATAAATGGAGCTCAGAATGCAGGTATACTTGCAGCCCAAATTCTTGCTGCCGGAAACGAAGATCTGAAACAAAAATTAATAGAGTATAAAGAAAATTTAAAGTCGAAAATTGTTAAAGCTAACCAAGATTTGGCTCAAATAAAATTTAATTATAAGACAAACTAAATATTTTATCAATTACTTTTTTTGAAGAGCATTCATATTTTTGAGTGCTCTTTTTCAATTTATGACTTTAAGTCACGAAACATCCTCGCAAAAAAATTCTGTTAATAAACAAAGCTTTAATTATAAACCTCCTGATAAATCGGAAAAAACATAAATTACTATACAATTAAATTAACTGATAATTGTTATTATTGTAGATTGCAAAAAAACAGTTTTATTAAGATAAAAAGCCTGTCTGATTTATTAAGACAAAAATTTTAAGCAAATGAATAAAAAAATAACTCTCTTTCTTATTGCATTAATTTGGATATTTAAAGGATATGGACAAATTAGCTCAAATGCAAATGCATCGGTAGCGACTGAATATTCGGATCAAGATAAAATTTTTGTTTTCTGTACTAATGATGTTAATGGAGGCAGTTTAATTGCTAACGATTCGACAAGTAATGGGAAATATAATTTCGAATGGTTTAGATTTAACTCGACTACCAATAACTTCACTGATGCTATAAGTAATTATTCTATAAATACAGACTCGACACAATCTACTATTACAAACTTGTCGACTGGAGGATATAAGGTAGTATTAACTAAACCCGGTTCGACACAAGAATATATTGCTTGGGTATATATAAATAATGAGCTTACACTGAATTTAGAGTTGTACGACCGAAACAGTTGTAATATTGTGGGGGTTATTGCTAATCCATATTATACAAATTTTAATAGTATTACAACTTCATTAACTTATACTGATATTTCGACATTAGAAACATATAATTTGAGAAATCACATTCGTAATTTCAACTGGAGTTCGAACACAGAACCTAGTATTCCAAATTTGAATTCGTCTTTTTTTACAACATCTAACTTGCCTTGGGAGAATACTACTTATTCGTTAGTAGCTACAGATATGTTTGGTTGTAGTATTAATGGAAGTATTGAATATACAGCAATACGCCCCAAGGCTGATTTTGCGTGGAAAACAGTTGACGAAAAAGGTATTATTGAAGAAAAAAGTGGAGATCCAGATTCGGATTTGTCGGAACAAGCACCATTGTCTATACAATTTACAAACGAATCGATAAATGCAATAAAATATAGATGGGATTTTGGAGATAGTACAAGAAACGATGATCAGGATACTGTCTATACTGATGATATTGATTTAGAACCATTACATACCTATTATTATACAAACGATACTGGCAAAACATATACAATGCAGTTGTATTGCGAGAGCCAACATGGATGTAAAGATTCGGTAGATTTTTCGCTAAAAGTTTTACCTACGGAGATAGAATTCCCTAATGTATTCACGCCAAATGGTGATACTAAAAATGATTTTTTTAAGTTAACAAAATACCAATCGATACAAACATTTAAAATTACAATATTCAACAGAGTTGGTCAGGTAGTGCATGAATACGAAGGGGATGTTCGCGACTGGGAAGGTTGGGATGGAAATGTAAAAAATAGTAATAGAGAATCGCCTGCCGGAACTTATTTCTTTATTGTGGAAGTAAAAGGTTGGGATAATAAGAAATACAACAACGACAACATAGGTAGTCCTAAAGACGAAGCTTTAACAGAATCAACGTCGAATACAGATAATGGTTCGAAATCATCTACAAAATTTGGTGTTTTAATGTTATTTAGGAATAAACCTTGAATTTAGCAGCGAAAATAATGGATGCTTAATCTCTCAAAAGAAACTATTCAGGAATTAAAACAAAGGTAAGATATTGCTTTGAGGAGAAATATTGAATGATGGATATTTTACTCTGCTTAAATATAAACCTTGAGGATATGCCTGATTAAAATATTCTGGCGCTTGTTTATTTTTTAAATACAATTCAAACTCATCAAGAGTTATATTTTCTTTAGCTACTTGGATTAAATTATAAACAATTATCCGGATCATACTTTTAAGAAATCTATTGGCGGTAATTGTAAATCGTATTTTATTTTTAGTTTCGTTAATAATTAAATCAACTGATTTTATTATACAAATTGTACTTGTATGCCTATCTGGAGTTTTACAAAAAGCTCTAAAATCATTGTATAGCAACAATCGATTAGCAGCCTCTTTCATCTTAGCGAAATTTAAATTTTGAATATCGTAGTATGAACTAAACTGTGATAAATAAGGATCTTTATAAGTATGAATGAAATAATCGTATGTTCTTTCTATGGCATTAAACTGAGCATGAAGATTTTGTTCAACTTGAAATATATCGAATACCACTATATCAGCGGGTAATATTTTATTTATTATTGATATAAAATCATCCGAGAGTTCTGCTTTTATGTCAACATGAAAGAAATACTGAGATGCATGTACTCCAGAGTCAGTTCTTCCGCATCCTAAAATAGGAGTTCGATATTTTAAGATATTTTCTAATCTACTTTCTATTATCTCTTGTATGGTATTGCTTGTGTTTTTTTGTCTTTGCCATCCTCTGTAAGCAGTCCCTTTATAAGCTATATGAAAAAAATATCTTATCATTTCTATCCTTAGAATCTTCTGATGCGTTCTTCTTTGTCATTTCCTTTATTGGCCCACATAAAACAAATAGCTCCTATAATAAATAAAATTAAAGCTTCTCTATAACTAACAGGAATAATAAACTTTATTTTCAGAATAAAAATGGCTGTTGATGATAACAACAAAAACAAACCTACTACTCGTACAAATACTTTCATACTTATATTATATATGGTTTTGAAAATTATTAAATTCGACACAAAAATACACCTTTTTTATTCGTAAGAATAATTTTAAATTTGAGGCTTAGTCTGAATAAATTTTACATTCTATATCGGAAAGAATAAACCTTTTTGATTTAGTTCAATCCATAAAACTTATAAAATATAATGAACAAGACCTGTTTGAAATAATCAAGAATATACAACAAACACATATATTTCTGTTTTTTTAGACAAGTCACAAACTTAAACTAGATGAAAAAAATTACATTACTGGTATTTGCAATAGGGCTTATTTTTGCATCGTGTACCGAAAAACCAAAAAAGATGGAAAATCCATTACTAAGTAAATTTGAGACTCCTCATGGAGTACCTCCTTTTGATTTAATAAAAGTTGAGCATTTTATTCCTGCATACAAAGAAGCAATGAAAAAGCATAGCGAAGAAATTGCAGCTATTGTAAACAATCCAGAAGTTCCTTCGTTCGAAAATACTATTGAAGCATTTGAATTTAGTGGAAAACTTTTAACTCAGGTAGCCTTTACTTTTAATAACTTAAATACATCATTAACTAATGATGATATGCAAAATATAGCTAAGGAAGTTGCTCCATTATCATCAAAGCACAGCGATGATATAATGTTAAATGCAAAACTTTTTAAACGAGTTAAAGCTGTTTATGAAAATAAAGACAACTTAAAATTATCATCAGAGCAAGCGCGTTTATTAGAAGTAATTTACAAGAAATTTGAACGAGGAGGAGCTAATTTAAATGCAGAAAATCAAGATAAATTACGTAAAATAAATTCGGAGCTTTCGTTACTAACATTACAATTTGATAACAATGTATTAGCTGAAACCAATGACTATAAAATGGTTCTTGATAAAGAATCAGATTTAGCGGGTTTACCTGAATCAGTAATCAAAGCTGCTGCAAAGAAAGCAAAAGAAGAAGGTATGGAAGGGAAATGGATATTTACTACTCATAAGCCAAGTCTACTTCCATTTTTAACTTATGCCAAAAATAGAGAGTTAAGAAAAAAGCTTCACACAGCATATATTATGCGTGGAGACAACAACAATCAATACGATAATAAAAAAATTCTTTCGAAAATAGCTAAACTAAGAGTTGACCGAGCTAAACTCTTTGGTTTCGAAAGTCATGCAGCTTATGTACTTGATGCTAATATGGCAAAAACACCTGAGACTGTTTTTAATTTCTTAAACAAGGTATGGGAAGCTGTAGTGCCTATGGCAAAGAAAGAAGCTGCTGAATTACAAGAAGTGATTAATCGCGAAGGAGGCAAATTTAAATTAGCACATTGGGATTGGTGGTACTATTCAGAAAAGCTACGTAAGCAGAAATATGCATTAGACGAAGAAATGCTTCGTCCTTATTTTGAAAGAACTCATGTAAGAAATGGAGCTTTTGATGTTGCAAACAAATTATGGGGATTAAAATTTGTTGAGAAAAATGATATTCCTAAATATCATAAAGATGTTGAAGTTTTTGAAGTATTAGATTCTGATGATTCATTTTTAGGAATTCTTTATATGGATTGGTATCCTCGCCCAAGCAAATCGGGAGGTGCATGGATGGATGCTTATGTGAAGCAATCAGAAGGAATTACACCTGTAATTACAACAAATTTTAACTTTACAGCACCAGTTGAAGGCAAACCAGCATTATTAACTATTGATGAAGTAACTACTACTTTCCATGAGTTTGGACATGCATTACATGGGTTATTATCGAAATGTAAATATCATACCTTAGCAGGAACCGCTGTTACTCGCGATTTTGTTGAGCTTCCATCGCAAGTTATGGAAAATTGGTCGTTAGAACCTGAAGTAATGAAAATGTATGCCAAACATTACGAAACAGGCGAAGTAATCCCTGATGCTTTAATTCAAAAAATTGCTAATAGTGGGTTATTCAACAAAGGATTTACTGTACTTGAATATACATCAGCAGCATTATTAGATATGTACTGGCACACTATGACAGAAGCTAAAGAACAAGATGCAACTAAATTCGAAAACGATGTTATGAAAAAATTAGGAATGATTGATGAAATTGTAGTTCGTTATCGCAGTCCTTATTTTTCACATATTTTTGCAGGAGGATATTCATCAGGATATTATAGCTATCAGTGGGCACAGGTTTTAGATGCTGATGCTTTTAGTGTTTTCAAAGAGAAAGGATTATTTGATCAAGCAACAGCTACATCGTTTCGCAATAATGTATTTTCTAGAGGAAATACAGAACCTTCAATGGATTTATATAAGAAATTTAGAGGTATGGAGCCTCAATTAGATGCATTTCTTGAAAGAAATGGTTTAAAGTAAGAATATATTTCTACAAATAACTTCATCCCGAGGATTAGTCCTCGGGATTTTTGCTTTAGTCTGGTTTAAGAGATAAGATTTTTACATAAAAAACCGATAACACTTGGATGTTTTTGGAACAAGAGTTATATAAACACTTATACCTTGTTTATATACAAATGCATTTTGAGTGATGAAAATTTTACCTTGGCATTATTTAAATAAATTTATTAAATTGTTATAAGGATACGAGATAATGTATAAACTAATATAATTGAAGAGAAAAGTGGTACGAAAAAGAATTGTTGTTGATTACAAAAAACTATCGGAAGAAATTATCGATCAGGTAAAATTGAAATATCCTTATGGATATGAAGATAGCTTAATTACGTTTACTAATTCGCAAGGAGTTTTTATATCGGCACTACCTTTCGAAACTGAAAGTGTGTATTATTTAATACGTATGACAGAAGAAGAAGCCAGAGAGATTATCGAAGAAGATAGCGATTATGATGAAGATGGTAAGCTTAGAGTTGATTTTAACGAAGAGAAAAGTAACGAAATTAAGCATTCTGACCAAGATGATATCTAGGGTTTGTACTTTAAACACCTATGCTATATATAGTAATTCTTTTATAGCAAGATTCTCAGAGTAACAAAAAAACAATTATCCACTATTTTTTATTCGTTTAATTACAGAAAAAGCCTTATCTATATTTTCATCATCTAGCACTAAAGTAAACTCATTGGCTGTTGATACAACATCTAAAATATTAACTCCTTCCCAAGCCAAATAACGAAAAATGAAATAATATAAACCTGGTTGATTGGTATTTTCGGCAGGAAGTTTTATTGTTATAGATGACAATCCTGAACTATAGGTAACAAGTTTTTCTCCTTCGAAAATTAGAGGAATCTCATCTCTAATTTCATTTCCTAAAACAAATGTTGTTTCGTAAACTCCCTGCGAAATTGTATAAAAAAAATCTGTTCGTTTACTAATTTGCTTTAATAGTTTTTGTTGTTTCTCTAATAAAGTTTCAGAATTTTTGAATGTGTAATCTATTAAATTCGATCGGACAATAATATCTCCTATTCGTTTTATTACTTTATGAAGTTTTTTAGTTAATTCAGAGCCTTTTGATGATTCGTAGCGTCTTATTGACATTACAATAGCACCAGTATTTACTTTCTTTTTCAGAATATCTTCAACTTCGGGTTGCATAAAATTTGCTAAAGCAGAATAATTGATTATTCCATCGGTTAAAGCTTCTTGAATAAAAGGTTTACTTGCTAATATTTGACTTACAGCTTGAGATATCGTTATCATAATTTAAACATTTTGTTAAAAATATAACATTTTGTTTTTTTTTCGTAATATTTATATTGTTTTTTTATAAAAAATAGCTTTGATAGTAGTTTTGCTCTAAATTTTAATCAACGAAAATTATGCAAGTAATAAAATTTGGAGGAACATCAATAGGTAATCCAGAACAAATTAGAATAGCTTTAAGTATAATAGACTTTAACAAAGATAATATTGTTGTTTTGTCTGCTTTTTCGGGTGTAACTGCAACTCTTTGTGAATTTATAAGACAAGCTAATAATTCGGATTTTGATACTTGCAAAAAAAAAAAAAAAAAAATTGAAGATAAACACATAAGCTTTACAAATGAATTACTACAGAGTTCAAGTATTACAAAAATTGCTCTAAATCAGATTTCGAAATCAATTCATTTGCTCGAAAAATTTATTTCGCGAAGAATTAATTCGATAAATGAAAAAGAAATATTAGCTCAGGGTGAATTATTGTCGGCAAAAATCATTTATCTCTATCTTTTAGAAAGAGAAATTGATGTTGCATTATTGCCTGCATTAAATTTTATGAGGTTAAATTCAAAAAAAGATCCTGATCTAACTTTAATTAAAAAGAGATTAAGTTCTGAACTTAAAAAATATACTGAGTGTAGATTGTTTTTAACCAATGGATTTATTTGTAAAAATCATCGAAATAAAGTTGATAATCTAGGTAGAGGTGGTAGTGATTATACTGCAACAATTATTGGAAATGTAATTAATGCTAGTGTTGTTGAAATATGGACAGATATTGATGGTTTGCACAATAATGATCCTCGTTTTGTTGATAATACTCAAGCTATTCGAAATATTTCGTACAACGAAGCTTGTGAGTTGGCTTATTTTGGAGCCAAAATATTGCATCCATCCAGTATAACTCCAGCTCAATCGGCAAATATTCCATTAATTATAAAAAATACATTAAATCCAAATGATAAAGGAACTGTTATTTCGGAGTATACTATACCTAAAGCAATAAAAGCAATTTCGGCAAAAGATGATATCTCTACGATAAAAGTAAAATCGGGACGTATGATGCAAGCTTATGGTTTTTTACGAAAAGTGTTTGAGATTTTCGAAAAGTATGAAACACCTGTTGACATGCTTACAACATCAGAGATATCGGTAGCAATGACAATAGATAACAATGAGTATTTAGATAAGATAAAAACAGAATTACAAACTTTGGGCGAAGTAGAGATAGAAACAAACCAAAGTATTATTTGTGTTGTTGGAGATTTTTCGAAAAATAACAATAAGCTTATTCAGTTGATATTAGACGCTTTAGTAGATATCCCAGTGCAAATGATCTCGTTTGGAGCAAGCAATATAAATATCTCGTTAGTAGTTGATGCGAAAGATAAAGTCGAGACTCTTAATATTCTTAATCATATTTTACAAAATGAATTATGTTTGACAGAAATACAATAAAATATTTATCAGAAATAGAAACACCTTTCTATTACTACAACACAAATCTGCTGCATGAGACTCTTTTTGCCATACAGGAAGCAGCAGATTTGTTTGGTTATCATTTGCATTATGCAATTAAAGCAAATGCTAATCCAAGGATTTTACAGATAATTAGCAAACACAATTTAGGAGCCGATTGTGTTAGTGGAAATGAAATTAAAGCGGCTATTGAAAATGGTTTTGACTCGAACAAAATTGTATTTGCAGGTGTAGGGAAAACAGACAAAGAAATAGAGTATGCTATTAAGCAAAATATTTTCTGTTTTAATTGCGAATCGATACAAGAACTGGAGGTTATAAACTCTATTGCTCAAAAATATAATACAAAACAAAGAGTTGCTTTAAGAATTAATCCAGATATTAATGCTAATACACATAAGCATATTACAACAGGATTAAAGACAAACAAGTTTGGGATTTCGTTTTACGATTTTAAAACAATTATCAAAAATATTAACAATTATAATAATATAACCATTAATGGATTACATTTCCACATAGGTTCACAAATAACTGATTTATCTGTGTTTGCTAAGTTGTGCGAAATTGTTAACGAAACTTATTCTTATGCTATAAGCAATAATTTAACGATAAATCATATTAATCTTGGAGGAGGGTTAGGTATTAATTATAATAAGCCTGAAAATCATATTCCCAGTTTTCAGGCTTACTTCAAGATTTTTAATACAAATCTGAATATTCCAGATAGAGTACAAATCCATTTCGAACCAGGACGTTCAATTGTTGGGCAGTGTGGATGTTTAATAACAAAAGTACTTTATGTTAAGGAAAATGATGAAAGAAAAACAATAATTGTTGATGCCGGGTTAACAGAACTTTTACGACCTGCATTATATCAATCTTTTCATAAAATAATTAATTTACGCTATTCAAAAAATGAAGAGAATTGTAGGTACGATATCGCAGGCCCAATATGTGAAACAAGTGATTATTTCGGTAAATCTGTTTCTTTGCCAGAAACAGAAAGAGGTCATTTTTTAGCAATTTATTCTGTAGGAGCATACGGAGAAGTAATGTCATCTCAGTATAATCTTCGTAACCCGGCGTTAAAATATTTTTCGGATGATTTAATCGAAAAGGACACACAATTAGAAAATGAAGCAGTAAGTAAGATATGCTCGTTTAGTTAGGATGGAAAAAGGAAGAGAATTACACAATTTTCTTCCTTCTCTCTTTCACACAAATCGCTCAACAATAGTCAATATTACCGAAACGA
Source organism: Bacteroidales bacterium (assembly GCA_022360575.1). GTDB lineage: Bacteria > Bacteroidota > Bacteroidia > Bacteroidales > UBA12077 > UBA12077. Next base: position 22,213 of record JAKSCO010000205.1, read on the forward strand.
TATATTCAATCCCGATAGCAATAACTATAAAACCAATAATCCGAGAGATTGAGTTTAATCCCGAAGCTCCAAGTTTTGAAAATATAAAACACGAACTTCGCAGTATTAAATAGGTAACAAAACCTACTGCCGGAATTGTTAAATAAATAATCAACAACTCTATAAAATTTGAGGCATTTTCGTTTAACGAAATCAACAAAGAAATAGATCCAGGCCCTGCTAACATAGGAATTGCTAGGGGAGTCAACGAAGCGTCGTCTTTATTTCGAACTTCATTTTTTACTTTCTTATTCATTCCTTTATGTTTCGAAAAAGTACCTGTTAACAAAGCAAACCCTGAGCTTGCAATAATTAACCCTCCAGCTATTTTTAATGATTCGATCGATATTCCAAAAAAATGAATAATATATTCGCCTCCTAAAAACGAAATACTTAAAATTAAAAACATAAAAACACTAGCCTTTAATGCTATTTTGTTTCTTTCTTCTCTGGTGCTTTTTTCGGTAACTCCAATAAAAACAGGCATAGTCCCTAAAGGATTGGCAATCGAAAATAGTGCTGCAAAAACTGTAAAATAAAGATTTAACATTTTATCCGATTTAATATTTTGCAGCAAAACTAAAACGCAATATTGCAGAGTATTTTAAATAGATGTTATTTGATCGTTAAAAAACAATCAATAATTAAAATTTTTTAGATAATTTGTAATATTTATGATTTCTGTCTTACTAATTCAATGTAATTTGAACAAAATAAACATTATATAAATGAATATACTCGAAACTCAAAACATCGAAAAGAAATTTGCTAATCACACAGCTTTAGATGATGTAAGTATTAGCATTCCCGAGAATAGTATTTACGGTTTGCTAGGCCCTAACGGAGCCGGGAAAACAACTCTAATACGAATAATTAACCGAATTACTGCTCCTGATAAAGGAACTATTCTATTTAAAGGGCGTCCGCTACAACCCGAAGATGTTCATAACATTGGTTACTTACCCGAAGAACGTGGGTTGTATAAAAAAATGAAAGTTGGCGAGCAAGCTCTTTATTTGGCTCAGCTAAAAGGTTTGTCGAAAAGAGAAGCTTTGAAACGCCTAAAGGTTTGGTTCGAAAAATTCGAAATTCAAGCTTGGTGGGATAAGAAAATCGAAGAATTATCGAAAGGGATGGCTCAGAAAGTACAATTTATTACGACAATTTTACACGAACCTGAACTGTTAATTTTTGATGAACCTTTTAGTGGTTTTGATCCGATAAATGCTAATATGCTTAAAAATGAAATTCTTGAATTAAAGAAAAAAGGAGCGACAATTATTTTTTCGACACACAACATGGGTTCTGTTGAGGAAATTTGCGATCATATTACTTTAATTAACAATTCGAAAAACATTCTTGAAGGTCAGATTGATGCTATTCGTAAAGAATATAAATCGAATATATACGAAATCTCATTCAATGGAAATACTCAAAAGTTAGCCTCGTCGCTAAATTCGGATTACGAAATACTCGAAGACACTAAGATAAACGGGTACAATGCAGTAAAAGTGAAATTGCATAAACAGACAAATGATAATAAATTATTGTCTCTTATAATTCCTGTAGTAGAAATTATTTCGTTTAACGAAGTTATTCCTAATATGAATGACATATTTATTAAAGTTGTAAACGAGAATAAAAATTAGAAGTTGACCTAAAATCTTTAAATTATGAATAAAATAAAATTAATTATATCAAGAGAATACCTTACTCGGGTCAAAAAGAAATCATTTTTGGTAATGACCATACTAGGACCTATTCTTTTTGCCGCACTTATGATTGTACCTACATGGCTTGCTTTACGAAAGGATACCGACGTAAAAAATATTGCTGTTGTCGATAAGTCGCATTTATTTATTAATAAACTAAAAGAAACGGAGTATGCTAAATTTGAATATATTGAGGATAAAACGATTGATCAAATACATAATAATTTTTCGGAATTGGGATACTATGCCGTTTTAGAAATATTACCTGAGATTACAAAAAAAGCAGATGCAGTACATTTATATTCGGAAAAGCAACCCGGAATAAATATAAAAACGCATATCGCCAATACAATGGAAAAAGTTTTAGAAACAAAAAATTTACGCGATAATGGTATTGCCGAAAATATGCTAGAATCAATAAAAGCCAATGTTGATTTACGAACCATACAGTGGGGCGAAGATGGAGAAGCCAAAGAAAGTTCAACCGAAATAACTACAGTTATAGCATATATCAGTGGATTTTTGATTTACATGTTTATATTTATGTTTGGAGCTCAAGTAATGCGTGGTGTTATCGAAGAAAAAACAAATCGTATTGTTGAAATCATTGTTTCTTCGGTTCGACCTTTTCAGTTAATGATGGGGAAAATTATAGGTATTGCTTTAGTTGGACTAACACAGTTTATATTGTGGATTGCACTTACTTTAGCCATTGTTACAGGAGCAAAAGCAGTTTTTTTTCCTGACCTAGAAAATAAAAACAACCAAGAAATAGTGGCTGCACAAAATTTACTAACACAAGAAAACGTTTCGATACAGGCATCTACTCAGCAAGAAATGCCTATGAGTAAAATCTCGAAAATGCTTAATGCAGCTAAATCGATAAATTACATTAAAATATTAGGGATATTCTTATTTTTCTTTATTGGTGGCTATTTGTTATACGGATCGCTTTTTGCCGCAATAGGATCGGCTGTTGATAACGAAACCGATGTACAACAATTTATGTTACCTATAACAATCCCTATAATTATTGGATTTATTGTAATGATGAATGTTGTACAAAACCCCGAAAGCTCAATTGCTTTTTGGTTTTCAATAATCCCACTTACATCACCTATTGTTATGATGGCTCGAATTCCTTTTGATGTCCCAACTTGGGAAATTGTTTTGTCTATGGGACTATTAGTTATTACATTTATAGGATCGGTTTGGCTAGCTGGGAAAATCTACCGAACAGGAATATTAATGTATGGGAAAAAGACAGATTATAAAGAACTTTGGAAATGGATCAGATATAAATCGTAAATTATTAAGTAATAAACGAGAGATTAATTTCTCTCGTTTTTATTTATGATGTAGTCAATCTTTTAAATAATCTTATTTTTTTAGAGTAACTATCCTAATAATTATTCATTTTTATAAATCCCTCATCTTGATATTTATTTGGTATTACATCTCACAATAATAAAGCATAAATCGCTGTGAATTACTAATTTCTAAAATATAACCACGTAAAACAACAAACACTTCTGAATAAAACACATTGCATGAGTAAAACAAGCATTGTTTATTTGTATAAATACAATTACATGGATGAAATAAGCTTTGTAAGTTTGTACAAATGCAATACATGGGTGAAATGAGCTTTGTAAGTTTGTACAAATGCATTACACGAGTGAAATGAGCTTTGTAAGTTTGTACAAATGCAATTACACGAGTGAAATGAGCTTTGTAAGTTTTTACAAACACAATTACACGGGTGAAATGGGCTTTGTAAGTTTTTACAAATGCAATTACACGGATGAAATGGGCTTTGTAAGTTTTTACAAATGCAATTACATGGATGAAATGAGCTTTGTAAGTTTTTACAAATGCAATACATGGGTGAAATGAGCTTTGTAAGTTTCTACAAACGCAATTACACGGATGAAATGAGCCTTGTAAGTTTTTACAAATACAATCGAATGAAATGGCAAATGTAAAAATGAAACAAGCATCTTTTCATAACAATCAATTTTCATATTATAAATGACACATTAATCAACTGTTCAATTTCGGAACAGTGTTCGATTTGATTACAAAATAAATCTTACAAACTGTTCCAAACCATTACATAATTAAATTTACTTATCCTGTTTACTTTCCTTTATTTTTTTATAATCTTCTGAAATAGCCGTAAATAGACGAACTGGCATAGGCTTTGTTAATCAATTAACACAAAAGTGATAATTAATTTAATTCAATAAAGTAATGAAAGATAAAGTAACTGTTAAGATTTGCGTAGGAACCTATTCATATGTAATGGGAGGAGCTGATTTAATAAAGTTAAAAAATGAACTTCCTGTACAATTAAAGAACAAAGTACATTTTGAAGGAGCCGTTGAATTAGAAGGTTGCAATGAGCACTCAGGGAAAAAGCCCCCTTTTGCTCAGGTAAATAACAAAATTATAGAGCAGGCAAGTAAAGAAAAAATTATTACTGCTATCGAAAACGAATTAAGATAAGTTATTCACTGTAAATTTTTCAACAATGACAGAAACAAAAACAAAAGTAGAAAATTCTGAGAGAGAACAGAAAATACAAGAATTAGAGATTTTAATTCATAAAGTAAAAGATGCTCAGAAAATATATAGAACCTTTGACCAAGAGCAAGTAGATAAAATATTCAGAGAAGCAGCATTTGCTGCAGCTAGCCAACGAATATATTTGGCAAAAATGGCTCACGAAGAAACAGGCATGGGTGTTATTGAAGATAAAGTTATAAAGAACCATTTTGCATCTGAATATATTTACAATAAATTTAAAAATGCCCAAACTTGTGGTATTATCGAAGACGATCAAACGTATGGTGTAACTAAGGTAGCCGAACCTATTGGAGTTATTGCGGGGATTGTTCCAACAACAAATCCTACTTCGACTGCAATTTTCAAAGCTCTTATTAGTTTAAAAACTCGTAATGCAATTATTTTTTCGCCACACCCTCGAGCTAAAAAAAGTACTATTGCTGCGGCAAAAATTATTTTAGATGCAGCAGTAAAAGCAGGTGCTCCTGAAAACTTAATTGGATGGATTGAAGAACCTTCAATTGAAGCATCGCAACACTTAATGTCTCATAAAGAAATAGATTTAATTTTAGCTACCGGAGGTCCGGGTATGGTAAAAGCTGCTTACTCATCAGGAATTCCTGCTATTGGTGTTGGATCGGGTAATACTCCAGCTATTATCGACGAAACTGCCGACATAAAAATGGCTGTAAGCTCGATATTAATGAGTAAAACTTTTGACAATGGAATGATATGTGCATCAGAACAATCGGTAGTTGTTGTTAAGGATGTTTACAATAAAGTTAAAAAAGAATTTATTGACTCAGGAGCATACATTTTAAGTAAACAAGAAAAAGAAAAAGTTGCTAAGGTTATAATTATCGACGGTCATATTAATGCTAAAATTGTTGGACAATCGGCACACACAATAGCTAAACTTGCAGGTGTTGATGTTCCAGAATCGACTAAAGTACTTATTGGCGAAGCTGAAAAAATTGGAAACGATGAGCATTTTGCTTTCGAAAAATTATCGCCAGTGTTAGGTTTATATAAAGCTGAAGATTTTAAAGAAGCCGAATTTAAAGCTGTAAGATTAGTTCAGTTTGGAGGAATTGGTCATACTTCAGTATTATATACTAATAGCTCTAATCGCGATCGTATCAAGTCGTTTAGTTCATTTGTTAAAACCGGACGTGTATTAATTAATATGCCATCGTCGCAAGGAGCAATTGGAGATATTTATAATTTCAGATTAGAACCTTCATTAACACTTGGATGTGGATCGTGGGGAGGAAACTCTGTAAGCGAAAATGTAGGGATAAAACATTTAATGAATTTTAAAACAAAAGCAGAAAGAAGAGAAAATATGTTGTGGTTACAATTACCTCCAAAAATTTATTTCAAAAAAGGATGTTTGCCAGTTGCTTTAGGCGACCTTGAAGGTAAAAAAAGAGCTTTTATTGTTACCGACAAATCATTATACGATATGGGCTTTACAGCAAAAGTAACTGCTCCGCTCGAAAAAATGGGAATTGAAACACAAGTATTCTACGATGTAGAACCAGATCCTACCTTAGCTAATGTAGAAAAAGGATTATCGGTTATGAATGTATTCAATCCTGATGTAATTATTGCTTTAGGTGGTGGTTCGCCAATGGATGCAGCAAAAATTATGTGGTTAATGTACGAACATCCCGAAACTGAGTTCCAAGGCTTAGCTCTTCGTTTTATGGATATCAGAAAACGTATTTACAAATTCCCTGAATTAGGTAAAAAAGCAAGCTTGGTAGCTATACCTACTACATCAGGAACAGGATCTGAAGTAACACCATTTGCTGTTGTAACCGATCAGGAAAGCGGAATAAAATATCCTATTGCCGATTATCAATTAACACCTAACATGGCTATTGTTGATTCTGAACTTGTTATGACAATGCCAGCAAAACTGACAGCTTGGGGAGGTGTTGATGCTTTAACTCATGCAATAGAAGCTTATGTTTCGGTTTTTGCTACCGAATATACAAATCCTTATGCTTTAGAAGCATTAAGCTTATTGTTTAAATATCTGCCTCAATCGTATAGAGATGGAGCAACAAACGAAGAAGCTAAAGAAAAAGTACACTATGCTGCAAATATTGCAGGTATTGCGTTTGCAAATGCATTTCTTGGTGTATGTCACTCTATGGCTCACAAGTTAGGGTCCGAATTCCATGTTCCTCATGGATTAGCTAACGCTCTTATTATTTGCGAAGTGATTAAATTTAATGCTGTCAAAGCTCCTCGCAAACAAGCAACATTCCCTCAGTACAAATATCCTGAAGCATCAGAGCGCTATGCTAAAGCTTCACGCTATCTTGGTTTTGGAGGAAAAACAGATGAAGAAAGTATTGATAATTTAATTAAAGCTATCGATAAATTAAAAATGGAAGTAGGAATTCCTGCTAACATTAAAGAAGCTGGAGTTAATGAAGATGAATTCTTAAAACGTTTAGATCACATGTCTGAATTAGCTTTCGACGATCAATGTACTGGTGCTAATCCTCGTTATCCTTCAATTGATGAAATAAAACGTATGTACATCAATTGCTTCTATGGAACTAACGAAAGAGTTTAGGTTTAAATAAGAATATGAGTCTCATACATTTTATTGAGGCTCGTATTTTTTAATACATATCTAAATAATACATTATAACTTTGGTTTTATTTTCTGTTTATTCTGAAAATCTGAACCAAAGTTTTTTTCTTTTACTCCCCATACTTCCTTGTTTCTGATTAGTACTTTTAGTCATTAGAATATTCGTAAATTTGTCCGAAATCATAAATACAAAGAAATGACTATAGCAGTTATCGATATGGGAACAAATATGTTTAATGTTCTTGTTGTCGAAATCATGTCTGATAAATCATATAAAATACTATTTCATAAACAAATTGGAATAAAACTAGGCAAAGGAGGAATAAACAAACACATTATTACATCCGAAGCTTTCGACAGAGCAATTAATGGAATTGCTATTCTTTTAGATGATATAAAACCTTTTTGTGTTGATAAAATTAAAACAATAGCAACTTCGGGAATTCGTAGTGCCAAAAACGGAAATGAATTGGTTCAGAAAATAAAAACAGAATTCAATATTGATGTAGATGTAATTTCGGGAGATGAAGAAGCTGAGTTAATTTATATGGGAGTAAAACAAATTATCGATATAAAAACAAAACCAGTACTTATATTAGATATTGGAGGTGGAAGCAACGAATTTATTATAGCAGACCAAACAGGAATATTATGGAAACATAGCTTTGACTTAGGTGTAGCACGCTTGCTTGAGCGTTTTAATCCATCCGATCCTATAACAATAGATGAAGTTAAGCAAATCGAAAAATATCTCGATCCAGAACTCAAGTTATTATATCAATCTGTTACCAAATACCAACCTAAACATCTGATTGGATGTTCGGGCGCTTTCGAATCGTTTAGCTTAATGGTGATAGAACAAAAAGAAATAAAGATGAAAATCGATACATATTACAATATTGATTTATGCGATTTCAAAAATCTTCATTTAAAGCTCTTAGCTTCAACTATAGATGCCCGTAAAAAGATTAGAGGACTGGAACCTGTTCGAGCAGAAATGATTGTTATGGCAAGTATTTTTACTAATTTTATAATCGAGAAATTAGATATTCAGAAATTAACACAATCGGCCTTTGCTATAAAAGAAGGAATGGTTGATAAAATAGCAAATAGTTAAACAATAGCACAATGGCAAAAATATTAGTTGTCGACGACGAGAAAAGTATACGCGAAACATTAAAAGAGATATTAGAATACGAAGATCATAAAGTTGATTTAGCCGAAGATGGTGAAGCAGGAATAGAGAAATTTAAATTAAAAAAATACGATATAGTATTACTTGATATTAAAATGCCCAAAAAGGATGGTGTTGAAATTTTAACTGAAATTTTACAGATAAGCACCGAAGTTCCAATCATTATGATATCAGGACATGGTAATATAGATACTGCTGTTGAAACAATCAAAAAAGGAGCCTACGATTTTATTGAAAAACCTTTAGATTTAAATAGATTGTTAGTAACTATTCGGAATGCCATGGATAAAAATTCATTGGTAAAAGAAACCAAAACATTAAAACGCAAAGTATCTAAAACTTTCGATATAATAGGTGAGTCTGAACCAATACAACAAGTTAAAGATATTATTGACAAAGTAGCTCCAACCGATGCTCGAGTTTTAATTACAGGACCTAATGGCTCAGGAAAAGAATTGGTAGCTCGGTGGCTACACGAAAAAAGTGTGCGCGAGAAACAAGCTTTTGTCGAAGTTAATTGTGCTGCTATTCCTTCAGAACTTATCGAGAGCGAATTATTCGGACACGAAAAAGGAGCTTTTACTTCGGCACACAAACAGCGTAAAGGTAAATTTGAGCAAGCTCATAACGGAACCATATTTTTAGATGAAATAGGTGATATGAGTTTAAATGCTCAGGCAAAAGTTTTAAAAGCTCTCGAAGAGAAAAAAATATCGCGTGTAGGTAGCGATAAAGATATCAATGTTAATGTTCGTATTATTGCTGCAACAAATAAAAATCTTAAAGAAGAAATAAAAAACAATAATTTTCGCGAAGACTTATATCATCGTTTAAGTGTTATTCTAATTACTGTCCCATCATTAAACGATCGTAAAGACGATATTCCATTATTGGCCGAACATTTTAACAACTTAATTTGCTCTGACTATGGTGTCCCGAATAAAGATATAAAACCCAATGCGATTAACGAACTTAAAAAAATTAATTGGACAGGAAACATTAGAGAGTTTCGGAATGTTTTAGAACGATTAATTATATTGTGCGAAACAGAAATTACAGCAAAAGATGTAATTGCCTATGCACAACCTATATCGAAATAATATAAAGTTTTGAACTAGCGACCATGAAAAGAACAGAGAAAGATTTTTTAGGAGAAAAGAAAATAGACAAAGATGCTTTGTATGGAATCCATTCGATACGTGCAAAAGAAAATTTTCCCAACGAAAGTTCTTTTCATATCGAATGGTATAAAGCTATAGGTTTAACAAAACTTGCTTGTTATAAAACTTACGAGAATTTTAAGAAGGCAATTCATCAAAAATACTCCGAAAAAGATATTCCTTTCTCGTTATTCGACAATTCAATTATTAAAGCATTACAGCAATCAGCCGAAGAAGTTTCTTCTGGGAAATATTTCGAACATTTTATAGTTCCTGCTATACAAGGAGGTGCCGGAACAAGTATTAATATGAATGTAAATGAAATAATAACAAACCTATCGCTTAACAAACTGGGCGAAGATTATGGCAATTATTCAATAATCGATCCTATTGAACATGCAAATATTTATCAGTCGACCAACGATGTTATTCCTTCATCTCTAAAACTTGCTGTCATAAAACTTTTAGTCGATTTAGAAGAAGATATTAACAATTTGCGCTCCGATATCGAAACTTTAGAAGTTAAATACAGAAATAAATTACGAATAGGTTTTACTCAAATGCAAGAGGCAGTACCCTCGTCATATGCTATGCTTTTTAGTTCTTATAACGAAGCTTTATCGCGCGATTGGTGGAGAGTTTCGAAATGTTTTGAGCGAATAAAAGTTGTAAATCTTGGAGGTAGTGCTATCGGAACAGGAATTGCTATCCCTCGGTATTTTATTATGGAAGTAGTTTCGGTTTTACAAGCACTAACAAAGTTACCAATAACCCGAAGTGAAAATATGCCCGATACAACATCAAATCTCGATTCGTTAGTTGAGGTACATGCAATATTAAAATCGCATGCTGTAAATCTTGAAAAAATGGTATCTGACATTCGCTTACTGTCTTCTGATATAATTAATAAAGAAATGAACATTCCTCAAAAACAAGTAGGAAGTTCTATTATGCCAGGTAAAATAAACCCTGTGATTCCGGAGTTTGTAATTAGTGCTGCTCATAAAATTTATGCCAACGATATGTTAATATCATCATTAAGCGCACAAGGCTGTCTCGACCTAAATGCATACTTACCTACAATTGGGAATGCTTTAATCGAAAGTATAAAACTTTTGACTGCATGCGATAAATCTCTTAAAGAAAACTTGTTCAAAGACATACAAATTGACAACAACAAAGCTGAAGCTAATTTATACAACAGTAAAGCAATAACAACAGCCTTAAGTCCGTATATAGGTTATAATAAAGCTGCCGGCTTAGCAAAAGAAATGAAAAAGTTTAATATTGATATATTCGAAGCGAACAACAAGCTTAAGCTTATTGATAACTCAAAACTGAAACAAATACTTCTGCCTCAAAATTTATTAAAAATGGGTTTTACCTTAAATGATATAACAAGTTTATGATCCGAAAATTTTGCTTTAAAAATGCTTCTATACTAGCAATTGTATTTATTCTTATTAGTGTCACATTTCTCAATTTTAGTCATCATAGATGGTTGCGTTCAGGAAGAGTAATCGAATGGGACATTAAATCTTACTATGCTTATTTGCCCGCAACCTTTATATATAAAGATTTATCCTTACAATTTAGAAAAGATAACATTGAAAAATTTGGGGATTTAATTTGGCCAATAGAAACCCCTACAGGGAAACATGCCATTGTAACTTCGATGGGGTTGTCTTTTATGTATGCTCCTTTCTTTGGTATTGCTCATATATATTGCTTAAACAATTCTGAATATGATGCTGATGGATATACCATGCCCTATAAATTTGCTCTTGTATTTAGTTCGTTAATTTATGTTATAATAGGTCTGTTTTTCTTAAGAAAGATTCTAAAAAAATTCTTCTCTGAAGATATTGCAACTATTGTTATCCTAGCAATAGGTATTGGGACTAACCTTCTGTATTACTATAGCTACGAAGCAGCAATGTCTCATGCTTATAACTTCACTCTAATTACAATATTTTTATGGCAAATAATTAGATTTTATGAAAGACCTAATTCAAGCAAGGCATTACTAATTGGACTTAATAGTGGTCTTATTACTTTAATAAGACCTACAAATATTTTGGTTCTAATCATATTATTTTTCTGGAATATATCTTCTTTTTCAGAATTTAAAACCCGTGTTATTTTTTATATCAAGAAGTATAAATTAACACTAATAATGATGATTGCTTTTATCCTTGTTTGGATTCCTCAGTTTTTATATTGGTATAAAGTTTCTGGAAAAATATTTTACTTTTCGTATGGAGCCGTTGGAGGGAAATTCTTTTTTAATAATCCTCAAATAAGTAATATTCTAATTAGTTATAAGAAAGGATGGTTTATTTACACCCCAATCATGTTTATTGCTTTTATTGGAATTTTTGCTTTATTAAAAACAAAAAAAGAATGGTTTAGCTCTATATTTATTTTCTTTATTTTAAATACTTATATACTTGCTTCGTGGTGGTGTTGGTGGTTTGGAGGGAGTTTTGGACACAGAGCTTTTATCGATTCATATGGAATAATGGCTCTTCCTCTTGCAGCATTATTAAATTTTACTAAACAAAAAAGAATTCTGTATCATATTAGTATTGGTTGTATTTTCTTATTGATTGTATTTAATAATTTCCAAATACAACAATATTATAGAAACGCTATCCATTATTGGTGGATGAACAAAGATGCTTACTGGGAAACTTTTTTAAAATTATACCCAACAGAAAGATACAAACAGCTTATAGTACTTCCTGATTACGAAAAAGCTCGAGAGGGGATATATGTTGGTATTAAGCAAGAATATAAAAAAGAGGAAAAGATTAAGATATTGCCTTCAAAGCAAGAAACTATTATGTTTATAAAAGACCAACTTGCAGTAGATTCTTCTTCTTCTGATAGCTTGCTATTAAAAGAAGCAGAAGATATTTATCTTTTAGATTCATCAAAATATAAAAAGCAACTAATATTAAATAATTTAGAGAAAGATATAAGACACAATAAGAGTTTAATGGAGGATATCGCGATTAAAGCTAAAAGAAGGAATATTGAATTAGATTCAATGGTTACTTTAGATGCTATATGGTTATACAATAAATACGGATACAATGTTAAATAATAAATCTATTGCTGTAGTAGTACCTGCTTATAACGAAGAAAAACAAATAGGATTGGTATTAGAATCTATGCCCGATTTTGTAGATCGCATTATAGTTGTTAATGATTGCTCTAAAGATAATACCTTTGAAGTTTCTAAAACATACATAAAAAAGCTGGGACAAAAAGAATTAACTCCTACACCTACAAATAATGGGAATGTTTTTTATAATAAAGCTAATGATATAATTGCTCAATGGAATAGAGAAGAAATAAAATATTTTACTTCATTCGAAATTTATCATCATAATTTATCAGATCGGATAGTTATTCTAAATTTATCGAAAAATAGTGGAGTAGGTAGTGCTATTTCTATTGGATACAAATGGGCTAAAGATAATGATATTGACTGCACGGCTGTTATGGCTGGTGATGGTCAAATGGATCCTGAAGAGCTGCAATCTATTTGTTTGCCTGTAGTATTCGAAGATATTGACTATGTAAAAGGAAATCGTTTATCGCATAAAAGCGCAAAAGCCTTAATTCCCAAAAGAAGATTTTTAGGAAATTCTATTCTCTCGATTTTAACTAAAATAGCATCTGGATACTGGCATATATCCGATACACAAACAGGTTATACTGCAATATCAAATAAAGCTTTGAATAAATTGGATTTATATAAGATATATCCTCGTTATGGAATGCCTAATGATATGCTTGTTAAATTAAATATTGAAGATTGTAGTTTAAAAGAAGTAGATATAAAACCCATTTATTTTATTGGCGAACAGTCTAAGATGAAAATTTATAAAGTAATACCCAAAATATCATGGTTATTGATGCGTAGCTTTTTTAAACGCATATGGAAAAAATATTTATTTAAGAGTTTTCATCCCCTATTTATTTTATACCATCTAGGATTAAGTTTATTATGTATTTCTATTCCCTTTGGTATTAAAATTTTAACAAAAGTTTTCACCCATACCGATGCAAATCCTGTAACAGTATTAGCTTTTGCTTTGTTTTTTATTAGCGGATTTCAATCCTTAGTATTTGCCATGTGGATGGATATACAAGATAATGCTCGACTTTACAAAGACTAGTCTTGTTTTTTTCGTATCAAAACTGAAATTAGAAAAATTGTTATTTCTCCTATAATAAACCAAATGCGTGTTAGTATTGCAATAGCAACAGCTTTTTCGGGAGTAGTTCCATTTGCAATTAAAAATAAACTTATAATACTTTCTCGGACTCCAATGCCGCCAGGAAATATAATTGCAATTAAACCAAAAGATACACTTAAAGGAAAAGCTAAAGCAAAATATATTGAAGTAAACCCTAATACTGATTTTAATAAAAAATAAAAACCAATAGACCAAGCACTCCAATAACAAAGAATAATCCAGGCTAAACGAAAAAACTCACTGAAACTTATTTTAGGAATTTGTATTTTTTTCTTTAAGATTTTCTCAAAAAGATATTCTATTATTTTTTGTGCTTTTATTGAAAACAAAAAAACAAACCCCAGAAAGCTAACAAGAGCTATTACTAAACAATAAGCTTTTAATTGTTCTGTCTTGTAAACAGGATAAATACTAATAAAAAACCCTAAGCATAAATATATCAATTGTTCTTTCAGAGAAATAAATGATAACAATTTTATATTATTATTTTCCTTCTTTATTAATGCAGCTCTACTTAAAATTGTCCAAATTCTTCCTGGAATGTACTTTGAAAAGATTGGCAAACCATGAGAAACAATAGCTCTATTTGTTGATACTTTTATCTTATGTGTATAAAGTGCAACCTTCCAACTTATTGCCGATAATAAAAAGCCTACAACTAAAAACAAATAAGAGATACTCAAATAAAATCCATTAAAAGAGAAGTTGTTGAGTTGTGAAAAATCTAATTTTAATAAATAATATGCAAAGAACAGGAAAGAAGAGAATAAAAGTATTTTTATTATTTTTTTCATCGAACTATAATTTTAAAGTAATTTTACCCTAATGATTATTTCAAATCAAGGCACTTATGATTCTAAAAAAGGATATAAATTCTAGAATATTTTTCTTGTTTTCTATTTTACTAAACTTATTACTAATTGTATTAGTATTTGCTAATATTAGCGAAAAGCAAATTTACACATATTTTAATTCAGATACACTTTATCTTCCTTCTGTATATAAAGATGTTATTATTGATAAAAGCGGTTTTAAGGGATGGAATTTAAATGGAGCTCCAAATTTTCTTCCTGATATGGGCTTGTTTTTTATTATTCGATCATTTTTTGATCATTTTATTCCTGCATGCTTTACTTTTAGCTTGGTGCAAGTATTGATAATATTAATACTATTTCCTATTCTTTATAAAAGGTTTTTTCCAAAAATTACTTATTATCAAATTGGAATTGGGAATTTATTAATGTCTTTATTCTTGCTCGTTACATTAATCAATAATGATTTTGTTTATACATTTTATTTATTGAGCATTAGTTATCATACAGGAGCCTTTGTTATGTTTTTAATTGCATCGATTTTTATTTCTCGATATATAAAAACAGAAAAGACTGCTCACTTATATTTTATTCTTGGAATATGTACTATATCTATTATTAATGATAGGTTATTCTTAATACTTTTTTCTTTCCCTCTATATTCTTTAATTATTCTACTCTTTTCTCGAATTAATGGGAAATCTAAAATTATAAAACTATTAATTATTAATACTGCATCAATTGTATTAGGGTTATTCTTTTTTCGGATGCTTCGATTATCAGGCTATATTCACATTATTAGCTTGTCATGGAAAGTATTTAATTTTAAAAATATAGTCCCATCTTTAAGTATGTTCTTGCAACAACATACTTTTTATCTTAAACAATTAGATGTTCGAAGTATAATAAATATTTTATGTTTGTTGAGTATCGTAATTCATTTAATAATACTTGTCAGAAAGTATTTATTATCAATAAAAAATGAAACTCAAAATAAAGTTGAATTAATTTATTTATTACTCTTTTGCTCTTCTTTTTTGATAGTTATAGCAACTCCTATAGTTAATGGTAGTTATGTTAGTTGGGCTATTCTTAGATATAATATATATAGTTTATATCTGGGTGTTTTTAGTTTTTCTTATTTATTCTTTAAATTATATAATAAACTTAAAATCTCTCAAAGTGTAATCGCTTGGGGGATATTTTTAATAATAATTGTATCTATTTTTTTTCATTCTAACATTAGCCGAAAGAGTATTAAATCGAATTTGAATTATTTTTTCACCTATTACCCTAAACAAGTTGAAAATATAGATAATATATCAGAACAGTATTCTATTAAATATGGTGTTGCCGAATACTGGACAGCAAAATATATAACCATGTTTTCTAAAAAAGATGTTAGAGTTTACACTGTCTTTGATGATCTATCAATTTGGTATCATGTTACAAATAAAAATTGGTACTATAAAAATGGGAAGGGAGCATTTGCAAATCCAGAATTTAACTTTTTAATAAAAGGAAATATAAAAAACGAGACTATTAAAGAAAATTTGAATTTGCCGATTGATACACTATCTTGGTGTAATGATACAATACTAGTTTTTAATGAGTTTGAGTTTGATTCAAAAACAAGAAAACCTGTTTTTTAGAACCCACACTCGTCTTTTATAAAATAGTGTGGACGTTTTTTAATTTCGTTATATATTTTGGCAATATATTCGCCTAATATTCCTATTCCTAATAACTGTATTCCTCCTAAAAACAATATAGTAAGTAAAGTTGAAGTCCATCCCATTACAGCTTTACCCAAGAAATAAACAACAATAGCATAAGCTGCATAAAGGGAACCAACAAATAACGCTATAAGACCTATGTAGAAACTAATTTTAAGTGGCTTAACCGAGAAAGATGTTATTCCTTCGGTAGCAAACCTGAACATTTTGCGTAGAGTATATTTCGAATTACCAGCAAAACGCTCTTTGGCATCATATTCAATAATTGCTTGTTTAAAACCCATCCAACTTATCATTCCTCGTGTAAATCGATTCTGTTCTTCCATCTTAAGAAAAGCATTTGCTGCTTTACGAGTTAATAAACGAAAGTCAGACGAAGCATACTCAATTCTAATATCAGTTAAACCATTCAATATGCGATAGTACATTCGCGATGACAATCTCTTAAACCACCCAATTCCTTTTGTTGATAACCTACGAGTATTTACAATATCGAAACCGTCACAACTCTTTTGTATTAAATCTGGAATCAATTCGGGAGGATGTTGACCATCGGCATCCATCATAACAATTAAATTCTTCGAAGCCTTTTTTATTCCTGCCAACAATGCAATTTGATGTCCGAAATTTCGAGAAAATGATATTCCTTTAACACGATTATCTACTTTAGCTATCTTTGTTATTTCATCAAAAGTAGAATCAGAACTACCATCGTCAATAAAAATCAACTCATATGAATATTGCTCAAGAACTGCTTTAATCTTTTCGTAAATAAATACAATATTCTTTTCTTCGTTGTAAGCGGGGATTATTATAGATAAGTCTTCAAACATAGGTTAGATTTAAAATCGAAGATAAAAATTATTTTCAAGATTATTCACTTTACAACAAAATTAATCTATAATTGTATCTATATTTTAAGACAAAAAGATAAATGGCTAAAGGAAAAGAATCAAAACCACATATAGGAATATACGGTCGTAGGAATAATGGCAAAAGCTCTTTAATTAATTGTTTAGCAAATCAAGACATTGCTATTGTTTCTGATTATGCAGGAACAACCACCGACCCAGTAAAAAAATCATTTGAGATAACAGGATTTGGCCCAGTTATTTTAATTGACACTGCAGGGATTGATGACATCGGAGAACTAGGGAATAAACGTATAGAAAAAACTTTAGCTTCGATAAAGACTATTGATTTAGCTATTCTTGTTATTACAAATAATACTTTTGGCGAATTTGAAACAATGCTTATCAACGAATTTAAAAAATCGGATACTCCATTTTTTATTGTTCATAACAAATCTGATATTGAAAAATTATCAGAGGATACAAAAGAATTTATTTTATTAAAAAGTAATACAGAAATTATAGAGTTTGATACTATTAAAGCAAACAATCTGGAATTAATTATAAAAACAATAAAAACAACAATCCCAGAGTCATCTTATAAAACACCATCTCTTGTTGGCGATTTAATATCATATGGCGATATTGTATTGTTAATAACTCCTATCGATATTGAAGCTCCGGCCGGAAGAATTATTTTGCCACAAGTACAGGCTATTAGAGATATTTTAGATAATGATGCTGTAGCTATCGTTCTTAAAGAAAGAGAAGTTGATGCTTTTTTGCGTAAAACAAAAATAAAACCTGCATTGGCAATTACCGACAGTCAGATATTTACGAAAGCCGATGCATCAATCCCATCTGATATTCCTCTTACTAGTTTTAGTACTATACTGGCAAGATACAAGGGCGATTTTGAAAGTTATTTAAAAGGAACTCCTAAGATTTCCGAATTAAAAAATGGGGATCGTATTTTATTATTAGAATCATGTACTCATCATGTATCGTGCGATGATATTGGGCGAGTAAAGATTCCTCGTTGGTTGTCGAACTTTACTGGCAAACAACTCGAGTACGAAGTAGTTTCGGGTTTAGATAAACTCCCTCGCGATATTACCGAATATGCCTTATTAATACAATGTGGCGGTTGTGTTATTACTCGAAAACAACTTATAAATAGATTAAAACCAGCTACCGACGCAGGAATTCCGGTTACAAACTATGGAATGGCTATAGCCTATATTCAAGGAATATACAATAGAGCAATAGCTCCATTTACAAAGTCAGAACAAACAAACATCGACTATTTGTAACTACAAACAACACTTC
>JAKSCO010000343.1 GCA_022360575.1 Bacteroidales bacterium
TAAGCCCAAACACCTTGGGCCATAATTTTTCTGTAATATTTCAATAAATATCTCACGAAAACCTTTAAATTTAAGGCTTGCAAAATGCATCTGTATTAACGATGCCGCACTCTAATTAAAAATTAAGCAAAAAGCAAAGTTTTTAATAGCAGTTTTAACAAGTAAACATTTGGATAATACGAGTATAATAAAAAGATATAAGAGCAATGCAAAGGGCATTGTTTATTATATGTATATATGTTGGCAGTAATTATAAAAGCTGTACAATATTTAATTATGAGGTGAAATATATACAATAAACATGGCTATATGTTGTATGCCAATACAGGAAGAAGAAATGCCCAATAGAACATAGAAATATGATATAAATAAGAATCATAATCTAAAAATAAAAACATGAGAAACATATTGATTATTTTCACTTTGCTATTTTGTTCAACTGCATTTGGACAGCAGTATATACTAGAACAAGTTAGCAGTGATTATGTAGCGAAATTTGAGAAAAAATTTGAGTCGACACTTGAAGAACAAGATGAAAGTTTTTCTGTAATGCTATCTCCTCAATTATATCCGATGGTGGCAGAAAAAAATCTTGGAAAGCCATATTCATATGAAAGAAAACTAAGTGATTTTAGAGTTCCTGCAATTTGTGAATACTATTTTGATAAAAGTGGAGATACTTTGTGGTATACAATGATAAGTTGGCGAGCAACCAACGGTGTGAGCATTTTTGATTTTGCAGCTAAAAATCAAAGATTAATCGAAGAGATTTCGCATAAAGATGAATATATCGCTTTTTTTAAGAAATTGAATGACCAAATATCTGTAGATTATGGAACACCTAATAAAAGAACTGATAAATTAGTTAATGTAGGTGAAAATACAATTGGAGAAAAGGTAACTTGGGAGACTGATAAAATAAAGATTGTATCAGAAATTCAAATGCCTAAAGAAAGTGAGAAAGAGTTTTTAAGAGTAAGTCTTATGACATACTGGAAATAATAACTGTTGCTAACAATAAATATAGGGCATTTGTCAGTAAATTGTAAATTGAAGATGAATACAAATATTAAGAAATATAGCGGCTTGATAAATCAGTGTTTTAAGATGTCAAACACCCCGTATTCAAACCGTTATAGCTCATAAAAGATGA
>JAKSCO010000226.1 GCA_022360575.1 Bacteroidales bacterium
ATGTAGCTGCAGCTAATGAAAGTCCTATAAGGTTTACAAGAAATGTTGTTTTGTTTTTTAAGAAAGATCTAATAGCAGTTGTTAGATAGTTACGAAGCATTTTTAAGGTATTAAAGGGTTATTATTTTATCAGCATTCGAGAATGAACTTTTACGATGAGTAACGAAAATAGTAATTTTATCTTTACGAAGCTTTCTTAATTCACTAAAAAAACTTTTTAATAAGTAATAATTCTATAATCTTAGTTGATATTTATTAATGAGATTATATATTGGTAGTTGTAGTTGTGGTATAATATGTAATTATTCTTTAAGTATTGTAATTTTGATATGATTAAAGATTCTGAAATATGAGTATTACTACTCTTTAATTTGGAAATAAGCTCTTTTATATTTATAACTTTATCATTCGTTATTTTAAGAATCTTTAACTCTAGTTCTTCAAATTTTAAAGTCTTAATTAACTTTAATTCTTCATATTCTTGATAATAATGTTCATTATTTTCTTCAATTACCCGATACTCGATATTATTATTATAATAATATTTCAGAGTTTTTTCAACATGCTCCCACTCAGTTTCAAATACTCTATTCCTATGAAATGAAAAAAGATTAAATCTATTTACATTATTAACAATAAAATTAGGTACTAGATCAAATATTTCATCTTTTGTCCATTTCTCTTTTTCCTGTGGATTTAATTCTTTAAAATATCTAGAATTATGTGAAATCTGTAGATCATTTATTATAATATTTAAGGTGTTATTTGATAAAAAGAATCTTAAGAAATGTAAATTATTCATACTTTCAATAATATCGTCAAGATTCTCATCTAGCAAACCAACAATTACATTCGCACCATCAATACCAATACCATATTTATGAGCAAATTTAACGAACATTAAATTATGTGCGAAAGATGTTTTTTTATGCATTTTTTCTAATAAGCTATCAGCTAGAGCCTCAAATCCAATTTGAACATTTTTAAATCCTGCAATAGCCATCTTTTTTATTAATAAAGAATCAATATTGTAATGAACGATTTCTCCATTTAAATTATATGAAATATTATTAATCTGAGCTGAATGTATTAATTTATCTAAAAATTTATCGAACTTCTGTATATCTTTCCCAATAAGGTCGTTTGACATGAAGGAGAACCTGCTAATCCCATATTCCTTAACTAAATATTCCATTTCATGTATTATACAATCAATTTCTCTTTCTTTGTATTTATAACCATAGTTTAAGTAACAAAATTTGCATTTATTCCAATGGCATCCTCGACTTGAGTCAATTGGAAGACTGACAATGATTCTATTGGTTTTCTGTAAAAAGTATTTTATTTTAGGTAAATTGAAATAATCTGTATAATCTGGTATTTTATAGTTATTAAAATTATAATGATGATTTGATTTAATACTATTAGCGTGAATTTTATCACCAATGCGATAAGCGACCTGGGGTATCTCATTAATATTCAGTTGAGTGTTTAGATGTTTGGTTATTTCTAATAAAGATAGCTCTCCTTCTCCCCATACAGAAAAGTCAAAATTAGTTCCTATTCTTAATACTTCTATTGCCTCTTCTTTTGTCGAAAAGCCTCCTATGACGATTTTTGCTGAAGGATTTATTTTTTTGATTTTTTGTGATATTATTAGCGCTGGAATCCACTGAAAAAACTTTGATGAAAAAGCATATAAGATTACTTTAGTATGGTCAATATTTGATAACTCAGTATCAATAATTTTGTCAACTTCTTCATTTAATTTGTTTAGGAATTTTTTGTCGTATTGATTTATAATAACTTTTTTTGAAATAGAAATTCGTTTCAAAATAATTTGTATTTTTATATTTGAATTCAGATCAGAATTTTTATTTAAATAATTTAAGAAAGGAATTAGATATAATAACTCATTATTTTTATTATATTCTATCAGGTAATCTATCATTAAGTAGCTAAAATGGATGTTCCAGTATATAATCTTTGATGGAAATCCATTGTCTTCGATATATGATTTTAGTGATGATAATGCTGAACTTGGAAGGTTAATTTGTGCAGGAGGTAAGTAATTAAAAACGATGTTATTTTTCATAATAATTTTTTGCGTGTTTATTCTTCAATATGATTTTTATAAAATCTGATCAGTATCAACAATGCTTATTATTTCGGAGTAATCTGTATTGGCATAAAGAATATGCTCATTCTTTAATTCCTTGATAGTTTCTATTAATTCATGCATAGTGATTTTCTTATCTTCATTTAGATATAATCTCTTAAAAAGATCATCAACGGAAATGACCCTGTTATTTGCTTCTTTTAGTATCTCAATGTATAACGGTTTATCAAATTCTATGGAGGTAATCAATTTATTGTTTTGATATTCATTATACCTATATATATTATTAATATTGTGTATTTTATACGAATAACATATGCTCTTTAGTTTTCTAATTGCCATTAAATAGTAACTCCAATAGAAATTATTATTTTTTGGGATTCTTGAATAGCCAAAAAATAAAAATCGATCTTTAAATTTAAAATAATTATCAGGTAATAAATAGCTAATTGGATTATAATTCCAAAGATCTTGTTCTGATTTCTCTAAATTACTTAGCAAATTGTAATAATGTGTATTGTAATAGATGATTAAAGGTAAATCTAAAAAAGTTCTTTTATAGGTAAAAAATCTTACATAATTGAGATTCTCAATGGCTTCATGAACATCTGAACTTTTTTCTTCAATTAATCCGCTAATTATTGGAATATCTGACTGGATTTTATATTTCGTAGAGAATTTTAGAAAAAGAATATTGTCAGCAAAGGAGTGAGACTTATTTAAATAACTTAACATTTTATCGGTATTTGCCTCATAGCCTGAGAATAAATTCCTAAATCCAGCCAATGACATTTTTTGTATTACATCTGAATTAAGATTTTTAGGTATAATACAAGCCTGTAGATTATAGCTAACCTTTCTTTTATTTGCTGATTCAATTATTTTAGAACATAAGTTTTTAAATTTATTAATATTTAAACCAATTGTATTAGCATCACAAAAATAGAAGAATGTACTTTTATACTTCTCATGAAGCAGCTCCATTTCATTAACAATACATTCATTATTTCTTTCACGATACTTAAATCCTTGGTATTGTGCGCAGAAGTTGCATTTACCCCAATTACATCTTCTATTAGTATTTATTGGAAACCCATATTCTTTAATTTTATATTTCTTAATATAGTTTATATAATCAGAATAATTAGGGTAAATATAGTTGTCAAAATCAAGATAATTGCTTTTAGTCTCTTCTGATTTTATAATATTTTTATACTCCTTATATAATAGCCGAGGAATCTTATTTAGATTTGTCCCATTTTGTAAAGATTGACACAATTCAAGTAAAGAGTATTCTCCTTCTCCGTATATAGCATAATCAAATTCATCAAATCTTTCTAAAAAAAAATCACAAATTTCTATTTTTGTAAACCCTCCTATTACAATTTTAGTATTGGAATTGCATTTTTTAATTTCTTGTGACAATATTGAAGCAGGAATCCATTGCTCAAATTTAGCTGATAATCCGTTTAAAATTACTTTGTCAAAATCTATTTGGGTTAATCTATTTTTGATCTTTTCAAGTAATTTTGAGCTAATGATGTCAAGTTTTTCTTTATTTTTAAAACTCTCTGGATTAAATCCAAACGTACTAATAAGTATTCTTTCTTTAGAGTTTTTACATCCATATTTATTTGTAATGTTCCAGATAAATGGTAAAAGAGCCTCTAAGGATTCATCCTTATGCCTAAGGACAGAAAAGTAATCTTCCAATATATTACTTCTACTTCAAATCCGTTACTTTGCAAAAAGGATTTCATAATGGAAAAAGCTAAAGATGGAAGTTCAATTGCTGCTGGAGGTAAATAATGTAAAATTACTAAGTTTTTTTTCATGAGGTTATAAAATATTAGATCGTTGATGGCATATGATGATATTTGCTTATTATATATACAATTCTAACAATATTATATGAAATTGAAATAAAGATGTAATAAAAAGTAAAGTTGTTTTTAATCAAACTAAATAAAGTTTATCAAATCAGTCCGTTGTATATGAATATTCTATTCGTTTTGTTCTAAACTACCTGTATTAGTCATCATCTTGCTAGATTTAGTAGATAATATCTTTAATATGTTCATAATCATAAAAACTTAATCTAAAAATCACAAAGCTTACAATAAACATAGAAATGAAATATATTGCATAATCATTTTTTAAAATGAAAAATATGTTTATAAAGAAAATAGAGAATAGAATTTTCACATAACTGATCATTTTAATTCTGAATACATATAGCAAAGATGTATATAACATCATGTTGGAAAAATATATTCCTATAAAAACAAATAAGAGAGTTATATTAAGATTATAAACATAACTTAATACTGTTACTTCTAATATTTCAACTATTATTAATAAAAGACTTAAGTAAAGATATTGTGAAAATCTATATATGTAACCTACAGGTAAAATTTTAAAAAATAAGAAGTAATCACATTCTTTCCGTCTGACAACAAAAATAAAAAATGCCTTGAAAATAGTTAATAGAGAAAAATAGATTGCAATTAATTGACTATTATCTTTCCATGATAGATTGCTGCAAATTAGAAATACAATGATAAAGCTGATGGTGTTAATAGTATAAAATGTAGCTTTATATTCATTTATCAATATTTTAAAGTAGAAAAAATGAAAATTCGTCTGTTTTGCGAAGTATCTTAGGATAGAAAGCTTCTTAAAATTAGATTTTTTTTCTGTTTTTAATTTGCTATTAACAAGGTAACATAATAATATATAATATATTGCAAATATTAAAAAGGTTATTAATAAAGTAAAAATTTCTTTATCAATAATAGATTTCCTAACTATTAATACAAAGTAGATAAGTGCAGGAAGAAAAATCGAGGATAAAACTATACTGAAAGCGAAATTAATCTTAAATTTGGGCAAAATGTGTATGGTCATTAAGAATTGTAGCTCGTTGCTACTTAGTTCTTTTAATAGAAAATTCAAACAGATTTTATAAAATAAAGAGGTAATTATGATTACCCCTCCAAATAAATAAATACTTGTGACCACTATAGCGAGAAAAGAATCAGAATAAAATAATAATGGGGGATTTACTATACCAAATGATAATATAAACCAAAGTAGAATTATATAGTAATATTTTCTATAGAATTTAAATGTAAATAATTTAAAAAGTATTATTAATGTATTCTTCACAACTAGGATTCTTTAATAATATTTGAGTTTTTTATTTCAAAACTAGATGTTATAACGTTTTCAAGCTCTCTTCTATTTTGATGAGATGAAATGATAAAATTTACACCTTTCTTATTATAATGTGAGATCAAACTTAACACTTCTTTTCTTGCAACTTCATCTATTAATGTAAATGGTTCATCAAGTACAATTAATTCATTGTTACCGATAAAAGCAAGTAAAAGTCCTAACTTTTTTTTCATCCCAGAAGAATATGTTCCAATATTATTATGTACGAAGGATTTCATATCTAATATATTTATGATTCGCTTCACTTCTGATAAATTACCTCCCTTTAATTCTATATGTAGATTAACTATAGACTCTCCAGACACGTAATCAGGGAAAAAAGGTTCAGCTTCAGAAAATCCAACAATGCTTCGATGAATTTTAAAGTCTTTTTTTATGTTAATATTCTTTATTATTATTTCACCTTCAAATGGGATAAGTCCAACAATAATCTTTGAGAATGTTGTTTTTCCTGCCCCATTTTTACCTATAATGAGATTTATCCCTGATTTAATAATAAAATTTTCAATATTTAATATTGTTTTATTATTATATTTTTTAAGAAGTTTATTGATTGTAATCATATGAAAAATCAGAAATTAATAAACTTACACTTGTTGGTTATATAAAAAAATATCTATTTCTTATTAAGAAATCCTATTAAGTTGTCGATTTCTAAAATTTGATGACTTATTAACTCTTTATATTTTTCTATTGGTAGATTATCCACTGCCAATTTAGATTCAATTAAATAATGTTTAGCCAATTTCAGATTCTTTATTGCTAATCCGCTTTTAATAAAATACTTATATGCTTTATCTTGATTGAGACGAGTAATATCTTCTCCTTTAGATTTTAAATATTTCTTAAGGTCAAAATAAATATATGATTTTTGATTTGATTGATAATCTTTTCTAAAATCAGCAATATCGTCTCGTAGTTGGAATGCTACATGTAATTTTATCAAGGAATGCTCTAGTTTCTTTTTAAATTCGAATTTTTTTGCGAGTGAGCTTAAGGCAACAATTGATAATATACTTAAAACATTCTTTTCCCATGCAAGTTTCTCATAATTTTCGAGAGTATTCTTTATTTTGGAATTTGAAAACTTCCTTTCATAAATAATATTCTGAAAATAAACCTCTTGATGATAAACCAGTAAATCCCAGAATTCAGATTTTTTTGGGAAAAGTTCCTTAAATCCTTTCATTGCTTCCTCTAAATAGTAAATACCAAATCTATAAGTTGTTACATGAGGGTCTTTCAATTCACCACTCTTTCCTTCTTCAAAATCTAATATGTTGTCAAATGCAATTATAGATCGAAAATATATGTAACCGTAGAATGCTACTTTTTTCAGTATCTTAGTATCTAAGTCAGGAAATAATGGATTAAAATAAAAT
>JAKSCO010000068.1 GCA_022360575.1 Bacteroidales bacterium
ATTTCGGGCAATACCATCGTCGGTTTTTTGCCACATCAAACCTGTAGCTAAGTCGCTAATTGTACCATTGTTATTATCAACAAAGTTATTCTTTCCATAATCGGTATTTCCTCTAACCATTCTAAAATACATTTTATTGGCAGTTCCGGTTATGGGTTTAAGTTTCGGATAGCCTTTTATTCTGCCATCAACAAAATTAACTCCAAACACAGTTTCATCAGCATTCATTGTTCTGCTAACATATTCTGTCGACGACCAGGTTTGTGCATCAATTTCTCGTTCGCCATTATTTACATCACCAATGGGCTGATTAAAATAATCGGTATCTATAAACATTTTAATAGCACTTTCGCCTCGTACTTGTCCTGTAAAAAGAATCAACGAATAAAGTTCTTTTATGGTCGGAACTCTCCAATCGATATGCCCTCCGAGAGATGAACTTTTAGCCTTAGTAAATGCCGCATTAAAGTTTATTTTATTACCCATGTTTTGTTCCCACATTAGTCCGGTTACATTATCGGTAATTGTTCCGTCGTTGTTGTTAGTATAATCTGGTTCGTTGTAGGTATAGTTTGCATCTTGTCCGTAAAAAGCCTGGTTTACTAAAGGTTTCGATATTGTGTTTATATTACTATAAAAATTTTTTACTCCGGTATCGACAATTTTATAGCTAATATTATTTTCGGGAGTTGTGTTTTCGTTGTCTTTATTGCAGGCAACAGTAAATAGGAGTAATAGGTAAATTATTTTAAGAGTTTTCATATCAGTATAGTATTATCCGATACTTAAAATACCTCTTTTTAGCTTAAAAAACAATAGTTTAATTCAGACTCTATAGTGGTTTTAAATTATGTGAAAACGACAGCAAGTTTAATATAGGAGCTGCAGGTATAACTATTATTGTTGTTGTTTTGTATGTTTTATTTTGGTTGATTAAACCTATTTTTTATTCAGCTAGATTCAAGCTTTCCTTGAATTTATTATATTTTTCTTTATTAGATTTGGACATGGCTTGTATAAAAGTAGTTTCAGATTCTGATTCTTTAATTATATGATCATTTCTTTTGAGGAATTCATAAAATTCAATCCATGATTTTCCATAGATTCTTTTAAGTAATTTGTAAAAATAAAACCAATCAGAATACTCAAGAATTAATTTCCTTTTAGCAATTTCCTTATTTGCTAAGAAGTTATAAATACGGTATTCATATAGACTTATAAACATCTTTTTATTAATTATTCTTCTTGCTAACATTCGTTCACATATCTCAAAAATTCCTAAATAGTCTTCAAGCTTAATCCAGTATTGATGATTTTTGGGAACTTCAGCAATCCATTTTCCTTTTCTGAGATCTTCATGTATATTAACTCTGTTGCTAGTATTAAACATTTCTCGTAGAGTTAGCCAAAAATTAGCTTCATTAAATTTAGAATTCTTTTTAATTTGAGAAAGGGAAATAATCAATGCTGATAGTGCACCAACTCCAGAAAAGAATGCTCCCAATGATGCTAGCTTAGTTACCATTTCTATAGTTATTAGTTAAAATGAAGAGGATTATTTATACTTGATAAAACATAAACTTTCAATTGTTAAAATTACATTTTTTTCTTATAAAAAGAATGCACCTTTGCAAGAAGCCAAAAAGATTCTGTTTGGGCATTTACACACTTGCGAGAAGCTAAAAAGATTCTGTTTGGGGTCTTAAATCTTTGTAGATACAACAAAAAGATTTTATTTGAGACCTTTCATACATGTAAGCTGACAAGTTGTCAATGAAATTGAACTTCCAATTTTAGTAAGAAGCCAAAAAGATTCTGTTTGGGCATTTACACCTTTGCGAGAAGCGAAAAATATTCCGATTGAGTATTTGTACATTTGCGAGACAGCTAAAACGATTCCGTTTAGAGTGTTAAATTGATGTAGACACCCTAAAAAGATTCCGATTGAATACTTTTATATGCGTATACCTGACAAGTTGTCAATGAAATTTAATTTACATCTTTACAAGAAGTTAAAAAGATTCCGTTTGTAATCTTAAATCTATTTAGACACTCCAAAAAGATTCTGTTTGGATACTCTCATTTGTATAAACACCTCAAAAAAATTCTGTTTGGGTATTTGCACCTTTGCGAGAAGGCAAAAAAATTCTGTTTGGGTATTTGCACCTTTGCGAGAAGCCAAAAAGATTCTGCTTAGATATCTGCATCAAGAGTTTTATGCCGAAATTACTCAGAATTCGACATCGAACTAAAAAAATCGAAATAAAATTTGTATTTGTTTCATTTTCTGAAAAATCCGATTACCTTTAACAAACTATATTTTTAACCTAAAATTTATATTTATGAAGAAAATTCCATTTTCGGTATTTAGCCTCGATGGCTTATACCGTTTAGCAAGTAGCATTGTTGCAGAAATTAAGAATCTATCAATTGAGGATGCTGACTTTACAAAACTTGTAGCATTGGCCGAAAAAAACCTAAAACACCTCGAAGCCGTTATGCTAAAGACAACTACCAAGGTACATACAAATACTATTTTTAAACTCGATCAGTTTTTTGACAATTCGTTTAAAGCTTTAAAAAGTTTCATACAATCATGTATGTATTTACCTCAAAAAGAGAAACAAAAAGCAGCGGCTATTTTGTGGGAGCTTATAAGAAAACATGGAGCTGCACTTTATCGTTTGGGATATACTAAGCAAATCTCAAGAGCTCAGAATTTATTTGCCGAAATTGAACGCGATCCTCGCAATCAGCAAGCAATAAAGACTATCGGAGCTGAAGTATTGTTTACTCAAATGCAAACTTGCTTAAATGACCTAATAGGAGGGATCGAGCAGCGAAATCAATTTATAGCATCTCAGCCCGAAGGCACTAGCAGCGATGCAGAAAAAGGATTGGTCGAAAATCTTAAAAATACTTGTGCTTATGTACAAATAAAAAGTGCTATTACCGAGCCGGGTGTTTGGCAAAAGCTCGAAAATCAGTTGGATGTAATTATCGACGAGAGTGTACGTATTGCTCGTTTATCGCAAACCAGAGAAGAACAACCCGAAAGCGAAACTACAGTGTAAACAGCATTTAGTATATTTGACAAAACGTATACTCTAATGTACCTCCCGAAAGAGTTATTTCTGACCTCGGCCGGTTGTTTTAGAGTTTGTAACATGCTAAGAGAGGCGCAAAAAAATGTGCCTCTCTTTTATATTATATCAAAAAGTTAATGTTTTTTGGGTATTACTATTTGATTATCAAAGACACTTTGCAATTTGGTTTATCACTGCGAAGCAACAAGAAAAAAAGCTCCGCTTTAGCTGAATTTACTTCAACGGGATTGCGGTATGAAATGTTGCGTATTTCGGAGCACTGACCTTTCAAATCGCTACTTTGTTTATTAATTGCTATAAACTTGAAATTTATCATATCGCTCCGCATTACATGTAGCTTTTGTTAGCAACTGCCATTTATATGATTTCCTTTGTTTTAAATTCAATTGTCTTTTCTCTAATTCCATTTTTTATTTGAAGTTTTAATATAATATCCTCTGTTTTCAATAGTTCTGAGATTTCTTCTTTTGCATAGTCTTTTATTCTTTTTCCGTTTATTCCAACTATTGTATCACCAATCTGTAATCCGGCAAATTGAACTTGTGATGGTTTATAAATTGAATTTACAACCATAAAAACGTCATTCCCATTTGACCTACGCAATCCATTAAAACCTGTTATTGTTGATTTTGATTTTTTTTGCAAGTCAGGGAGAGCATTTAGAAAAACTTTTTGATTTGGGAAATCAATAAATAAATCAAACCTTGAAAATAATGGTGCTCCTAGCAAACCTAAATAATCACGCTTTGATAAAGCACCAAGGGTATCATTAGAATAACCGATAACAATGTCTTTGAAAGTGTAATTGCCGATACTGATGTCATTTGCTCTTAAATCATACCCACTTGAACTCACCCCACTAACTCCGCCCTCCGAGATGAAATAAGAGACTTTTTTGTTTACTTCATTTAAAGCATTTTCTTTGGCTGTATTGTTAGTCAACAATACTTCATCTGCACATCCCATGTCAATTTCAAATGATCCGAAGATTGTTCTTGTAGAATCAATAATTATTTTGGCGTCAATATAGATTCTGTTTTTAATAAGGCTAAAATCAATTGCTTCTAAGTCTATTGTTTCGCTTGTTGTAGAGTCAAGAATGCTTAGATACTTTTCACTAAAATTAATATTCAGAATATTCTTCTTGAAGAAGTTAATACCAATAATACCAGCAATATCATCATCGTTAAAGCCCGACAAATCTAAGATTGGTGTTTTAGTAGAATAAAAAACATTATTTCCTAAACTGAAAGGAATAATATCAGTTATCAATGGAATTGTCCGATAACCAGCATTCCCGGCACCCCCAATTCGGGTATCTTCTGTTTTTAAAGACTGTATTGATGTGTTTGCTACAAAAGTGCTGTCAAGATAAAGGTCGCTAGCTCCAGTGTCAAAAATGAATTTGCCTCTAATAGTATCACTTATCCTCATTTCCACATATATATACCCATCGTACTCAAAATGAATTTTATTTTCAATTTTATTTTTTGAACAACTGATGTTTAGAAGTACTAAAACAATTACTATAAGTCTTATTGTCATTATCTTGTCTCTCATGGTTGTTGCTAACGATTGACGATAAGTTACGTGCCTATTTTTCCCTTTGCTTTCTTATTCCCCCTCTAACCACCTTGCTAATATTTTGTCAGCGAAATTCAATACCTCACATGCAATTTATCGTGTGTTAGTAACCGTAAATTGTTAATTATTCAGTTTAATATATAGTTCTGTTAAAATCGGAGCTATCTTATTATTGAAATATTTATTGAATCCTCCTTTATCATAATGATTATATTGTACTTCCTTAATGTTATATTTGATCTCGTCAATTTCTCTGCCTTTTCGAGTTGTTTTGATTGTGTCATTCTTTTTCAACTCTTTTTCATATTTATTCTGAAAAATATGACAGGTACAATGACGGGCATGCTCAATATAATCTATTTCACTATCAGAAAGAGTAGATTCTATTCTAATAATACATGTTTCTATCTCCTTGTATTTATCGTAGTCTGTCGATAATTCTTTTTTTACAAGCAAAACTTTTCCTATATATTCTTTTCCTTCTGTTATTAACTGATAAATATGAACGATAAAGAGTTCTTGATAAAATCTATTATAGGATTTTTGCAATTTATTTGAAAACCAGAATGTTTTTCTTAACCAATCAAAAAATTGCTCATGTTGTACACGAAGTTTAAAATTATAATCTTTTAGATAATTTTCTAACTCTCTTTTTTCCATTACTCAGAGGTTCTTTTAATTAAAAATAATCCATTAAAACCTTTTCTCCCTATTTCTCGCATAAAGAACAAATCCTTATCATAAACACACGCCCTTGAATTTTTGCTTATTATTTACTTTGTTTCGCTATTTCCTTTTGGTATTACTTATTTTTTAGCTCATCAATATCTTTTCTCATATCTACAATCATTTTATATAGCTGCTCAGTATTAATTTCGGTCGATTGAGAAATTTCTACATTCTTACTTTGGGTATCAGACAAATCAAAACTAATAAACCCCAAAGCTTTCCATATTTCTAAAACATCATCAATTTTCATTTCGTAGGGCAGATACTCTTTATTGTCCGAGTTTA
>JAKSCO010000125.1 GCA_022360575.1 Bacteroidales bacterium
CCCACAAAACCTATAACACCGGCAACAGAAACACTTATACCTGTAATTACCGATGCCACTACAAAAAGAACTTTAATCGAAGTTATTGTTTTTACACCTAAATGCTTTGCTTTTATTTCGCCAAGTCGTAAAGCATTTAACGGAATAACATAAATATAACTAACCAACAAGCCTATCAGCGATGTAATTAATGATATTTTTATAAGATTCATATTCGGTTCGTTTAACGATCCCATTATCCAAAACACAATCCCATGCAAATTTTCGGCTGTAGTTATCGACATAAAAAACAACATAGCCGAAGAGGCTATAAAGCTTATCATTACTCCTATTAAGAGCATCCGATTTATATTTACATCTCTTTTTCGTTTAACACTTAATAAATAAACAAGAAATATTGAACTAAACGCACCTATAAAACCAAAAAGAGGCAGTATCAAAGCAGAAGTATGAAGATGTATCCCAAAAACAATACAAATAGAAACTGCCAAGGCTGCACCTCCTGATATACCCATTGTATAAGGCTCAACTAAAGGATTGCGATAAACTCCCTGCAATATAGTTCCGGCAAGACTTAATGCCCCTCCAACCGAAAAGGCTAAAATTGTTCTGGGAATTCGAATATTAGCCAAAACAGCATATTCGATTCCTTGTTTGGTTTTCATAAAAACCATAATATCAGAAATAGATATATCCATCTCGCCAACTAATAGAGATAAAAATATCGATGAAATTAATAATCCTAACAATACAATTATTGAAAGAACCCATTTACGATATCGATTGTGCAAAAAACTTTTCGAAAGCTTCATTTGTATTTTTTTAAAACTCAACTCCTTTTCGACTTTTAATTCCATTATTGTATGGATGAGCAATACAATTTATTTCGCTTACATAATGTGCCAACTTCAATAACTCGGGACTTGCACCTCTACCCGTTAATACAAGCTCCAGTTTTTCGGGTTTTTCGTTAATAAACTGTATTAGTTCCGATTCTTCGATAAATTCATCTCTAACCGAAATAATTATTTCGTCTAAAACCAATAAATCGGGATTTTTAGATTTAATAATCTCTCGCACCTTTTTTAAACCCTCTTTTGTTTCTTTACAAATAAAATCTGTATCTATTGTCGGGGTTAAATGCGGATGTCCTTTGGCAAAATGATAAACATCAACACCCAATTTTTGTAAGGATTGTATTTCGTTGTAACCATATTTTTCGGGGTTCTTATTAAACGAAACATAACAAGTTTTTAGTCCATGTCCTATTGCTCTGTTGCACAATCCAACTGCTGCTGTAGTCTTTCCTTTCCCTGTGCCCGTATATACATGTATTAATCCGGTAGTCATAATTTTTATTGATTTATATAGTTTGATATAATTTTCATCGTTTCTAAAAAAGTTTGCGGTGTTGGAGTACATGCTAAATCCGAATCGATTATAAATATTTTGTTGTTTTTTACAGCTGTTAGCTCTTTGAAATTTTCCCAAACCTTTTTTTCTTCATCACCAATAATTCCCATTGTTACAATAAAAATATAATCGGGATTTTTCGAGATAACTACTTCTCTCGAAATAGTTCCCTTATTTAAGTGATTGGCTATATTGCTCGCATTTGCAAACAATATATAGTCATTCATAAACGAGTTAGGAATTACTGTAAACAAAGGATCAGCACCAATCTGAAAAAATATCTTACCAACTAAGCTATTGGAGTTTTTCACTTTTAAGCTATTTATTTCTTCCTTTATCAAAGATATCTTCTTTAAAGCAAGATCTGTTTTACCTAATAATTTTGCCATATCGATAAACTGAGAACATATTTTATCGAAAGACTTAGGTGTAGTAAGTATCTCAACTCGAATGTTAAATTTCCTCAGCATTTCAATATATTCAGGATTTGTAATAGTGCTGGCAATAACCAAATCGGGTTTTAAAGCTACTACCTTTTCGATATTTATAGTTGCAGGCGAAGCAACCACTGTTTTATTATCGTTTTTAGCAACGGTACAATAACTTGTACATCCCACTAAGCAGTCTTGTGCATCTAAATAATAAATATTCTTAGTTATCGAAGGAGCCAATGAAACAACTCGAGAATACTGCTCGGCACGAAGAATAAAGCTCAATAAAACAAAAACAACAAGCAATATATTTCTTTTGGTATGCATCACACCTCCCTATTTAACTGTAAAAAAATATGATTGTCATTTTGATATACTTCCCCTTTCGAAAAACTCACTGGTTTCGAAAAAATTGGCCCTCCATATACAAACGAATGATATTCGCCATTTTCGGCACATGGATCAACATCATTAATCGAAACAATATCATTATAAAAAGATAAATCTAATTCTCGTCCAAGCCAATTACTATTAAGCTTTTTTATATCTACCGCAACCGTTAGTGCCTTAAATCCTGTTTCTATAAATTCTTTTAGCAACAACCTTGTACCATCGCCCCAAATAGGAAATATTGCCTGTATATCAAGATCAGCACAAACCCGTTCGATCCACTTTCGATGCTCGATTAAGTATATGTCTCCGAATATTCCGGCAGTAACTCCCTCTTTTTTTAATCGATTAATTACAAACTTAAAGTATGTTTCATAACCTTCAGTACCCGTTGTTTCCTGAACAATAGGAATATTAAGCATTGAGGCTTGCTCTGCTATTAAATGTTTCTTTATTCGGTGCGAACGCGAATGTTTGCCATCATCATCACACATATTTACAAGATATGCTACTTCGTTTTTGTCGTTTTGGAGAAATCGGTATAGAGCCAACATACAGTCTTTACCCCCGCTCCATGATGCAAATGCTTTCATTCATTTTTTTTATTTAGCCCCGCGAAAAAATAATGAATACCACTTATGTGATTCAAAACTTATTTCCCGAAGTTTGAATTAAACAATTATTCTTTTGGCAGGTCTTCTGGCTTATCCTGATTTTGAAGCCTTCCCATCTGCTAATAAGCAAACAGTGGCAGAGGTATTTCAAAATCGACAAAAGGACTTACAGCTGCGGGTACAGCTCCGGAATCTTCAACAATATTGAATCACCGGATTCCCATATTAAGGTTTTTCCTAAAAGGAAAAATCCACCAAAACGACGTAAAAGTATAATTTAATTATTAGTCTTCATAGTAATAA
>JAKSCO010000164.1 GCA_022360575.1 Bacteroidales bacterium
GGTATCTACCATTCCTGGGTTAATTGCTGTAACTTTTATTTTGTGTTTTAGCATATCAATGCGCATACCTTTCGAGATAGCATCAACAGCATGTTTTGTTCCACAATAAACATTTCCGTTTTCGTAAGCTTCTTTTCCGGCGGTCGATCCAATATTAACAATATGACCGTGTTGTTTTTCGATCATGCTGGGAGCTATTTTGCGCGTAACATATAATAGTCCTTTAATATTGGTGTCGATCATACGTTCCCAATCGTCGATTTCGCCTTCGTAAATATGATTTAAGCCTACAGCTAAACCTGCATTGTTAACTAAAACATCAATGTTTTTCCAGTTGGTTGGTAAACTGTCGATGGCTGAGTTTACAGCTTCTTTATCGCGTACATCAAAATTTAAGATATAAACTTGGCTGTCGGGAGCTTTTGTTTTTATCTCTTTTTCTAAATCGTCGAGTAAGTCTTTTCGTCGACCAGTAATGATTACATCAAAATTGTTTTCGGATAAAGTAATGGCTGTTGCTCGCCCAATACCTGAAGTTGCACCTGTTATTAATGCTATTTTACTCATTGTTTTTAAACGTTTAAATTAAGCAGCTAAAATTACAAAATAATACTTTACTACTTATATGATATTTACCCCTCTAATTTGATTTGACAAATTATTACAGAGTATCGTGTTTCTATAAATAAGTCAGATTATGTTGAGAGTATAAACTAAGAGTGTTTTGTTTTAAGAAAGTTTAAATTGAATTACAATAAATATAATATGCTGAATTTGATTATTAATTAGACTCTACCGAAAAAGATAATTCTTTATTTTTTATTGTCTTTGACTCCGGGCGCTTCGATTCCCTTTCGACTCCTCTCAAGGCATCGGCTCAGCGACCGGGTTTTTTTGAAATTTGTTAAGTAACAGTTGTTGGTTTAAAAAAATCTCAAAACAACCTTCATGATTTTTAATCTCATATCTAGATTCTAAAATCACAGAACCTTTCAGTTACCGGTGGGGGATAAACTGAAATCGGTGTGAAATCTTTGATAATTGTCAATTAGTATCATACTTAAATTAGTGCTATCAAAACCTCACTCATTATTGAAAAACTAGGGCTACAAGTACGGAAATAGAATTATCAAAATTTGTCGATTTCAGAGGATTTTGGGTCTTTGATCTCAAAGAACAGAAAGAAAAATACATTATGTTCTAATGTCTTTGATTCCGGGCGCTTCGACTCACGCTCAGCGACCGGGTTTCATTGATATTTGTTAAGTAACAGTTATTGTTTTAAAAAATCTCAAAGAACAGAAATAAAAAGGCTACTATAAAATGTGAAACAATTGATTCGTATTTCTTTAAAATCGAACTCAGGTTATAAATTAAAACATCTAGAACAATACACAATAACAATTTAAACCGAGAACTCTATATCCGA
>JAKSCO010000079.1 GCA_022360575.1 Bacteroidales bacterium
CGAAAGAATATGAAAAATAGCTTAATGTCGACAAAAGATAAAATATTTTTACGAAAACGTTCTGTTATTGAAACCATTAATGATGTATTGAAAAATATATGCTATATCGAACATTCAAGACATCGATCTGTAGCAAATTTCTTAACTAATCTGATAGCCGGTTTACTTGCGTATTCTTTTTTACCAAAAAAACCTTCAATTAGATTCCAAACCGAACAAACATTTGGGCAACTAGCTATATTTTAATTAAATCCTTATATCGAACTCAGGTTACTAAAAAAGATAATTCTTGATGTTTTTTGGGTATTAATACAAAAGAGGCTGTCCTTTATCGACAGCCTCCTTAATATATCTATATCCCGACTTTAAGAAAAATCGGATTTAAACAAAAATCTTCCGATTATTTCGAGTCCAATTGTTTCATTACTTCCATAATTGCCTTTTCTAATTGCGGATCGGTATCATTTAGTCTATTCATAAATGTATTTCGAACATAAATATCAGGAGCAACTCCGGTTTTTTCTAAATCATCGCCATTAAGTTTGTAACAACCCCATACAGGCAAACGAGTATACGAACCATCAACTAAACCTCGAGCCGAAGTAAAAATAATCCATCGATATGTTTCGGTTCCGATAATTTTTCCGAGTTTAAGCTGTTTAAATCCTTCGGCTGTAACCTCGGCATCGCTCAACGAGTGCTCGTTTATTAACAATACAATAGGTTTTGCTGCCGGAGTAAAATTAGGCTGCGAAGTAAGTGTTCCATCTCTAAACTTCCATTTCATATACGGAACCTGCGATAAAAACTGCAACACATCATCGTGTACATTACCTCCTCGATTGTATCTTAAATCTAAAATCAAAGCATCTTTATGTATTGCTTCGGTTGTCATATCAATTATGAAATTTTCTAAGCTCTTTTTGCCCATATTTTTCATATAAACATAAGCAACACGCTTATCCGATGCTTTATCAACCATTTTTTGCTTACTCATAATCCACTCATCGTACAACAAATCACTTACTTTTCGCGAATCAATAGGATGAATCTTTACATCATACTTTCTCATTCTATGTTTAAAACTTAAGACTATTTCGTCGGACATACTGGTTGCGGTAAAGTATTGGTTTCGGTTTTTATCAGTATTAACCTCTTTCCCGTTTACAGCCACAAGTATATCGCCCGGGCGAATAGGATTATCAAGAATATCAATTGGCGATTTACTCACAAATCCTTTTACTTTATACGGATTTTCGTCTTCGAACAAAATTCCGGTTTCAATACTTTTTGTTTTATAAAACGTTTTCTGCTCTTTGCCTTTAGTTCTAAAATCGAGATGCGAACCATTTAACTCGCCTAACATATCGGTTTGTAAGGTGCGCAAATTCTCGCGATTACGGATATATGGCAAATATTGCTGATATCTATATTTCATCTTATTCCAATCGACACCATGATAATTTTCGTCGTAAAAATTTTCTGATAAAGCAGCCCAGTTTTCGTAAAACATCTGAACAAACTCGTCATTTAAATTTTTATTAAAACCAAAGCTAATTTTTATTTTCTCGGTTTTATTTCCGTTGATATTTACTTTATGAATATCGCCTTTAATCAATGCATAGTATTGTTTTTTTGATTTTACTAAATCCGAAAAATCATTCTGTGCAATGGCTTTTGTTTTTATTTTCTCGAAAGGTTTTATTTCTGATTTATAAAAAACGGGGTTACCACTCTCTGAGTACGAATTAAAGAACAAGATTTGCTTATCCTTATCTTTAAAAATCATAGGCGAAAAATGCTCGCCGGTAATTCGAACAACCGACTCCCAACGCTCCGAAATATTATCTAATTCAAATTTAATATCAACTACAGTATCTTCCGATTTTTTGCTGGTAAACAAATCATCGTATTTGTCCGACTTAAATTCTTTACTAAATCGATACAATGGTATTCGGTAAAGCTTATGAAAACCTTTTCCGCGCGGAAAACCAGGAGCAAAACGAGCAGCCGTAATATAAATGTATTTTCCATCAGGCGACCAAACAGGCGAATACTCAGGAACACCAGTATTGGTAAGATTAAATGCTTTTCTTAATCTTAAATCATAAATAAAAACATCGGGCTCGAAATTTCGGAAAGCAGTATATGCTATAAATTTACCATCGGGCGAAAAACGAGGTTTCGAACCTCTAAACCAAAATTCATCATCCGCGAGCTCTTCTACCATTAATGTCTCAAAATTAAACAAACAAAGATGTCTGCTTCCGCTAATATAAACAGCTTTCGATTTATCGGGCGACAAGGTAACCAAACGCTCAGTTCTATTCGCTTTTGTTAAAGCTATTTCTTCAGCATTGTTTAGTGCCGATATTTTAAATAGATTTGTCCAACCTTTATTGGTTCTGGTATACAAAAGAGTTTTATTGTCTTTTAACCATTTTACTTCGACAACACGCTCTAATTTGTTCGTTGGCATTTCGCGCACCAATGTACCTTTTACATCCGAAACAAATAATCGACCTCTCGATACAAAAGCGATTTTCTTATTGTCCGACGATACATCAAAATTCGAAATCTTACCCTGTACATTAAATTCTTGCGAGTTAGTTAATATATTCTCATTCTTAAATATCTTTATCGAGGGACGATATGTCTTTTGAGTCTTAGTATCGAATACTCTTATTTGATAATTGTTCGTAAAAACAACTTTCTCCCCATTAGCACTTACCTGAGGCCGCCCTATTGCAGTTTCGAAAAATGTCAATTGTTTTCTTTCGTTTTTATCAAAAGTATACAAGTTATACTCTCCGTTTGCCTTATCCGAAGCAAAATAAAGCTTACCTAA
The DNA here is from genome assembly GCA_022360575.1 of Bacteroidales bacterium. Lineage (GTDB taxonomy): Bacteria > Bacteroidota > Bacteroidia > Bacteroidales > UBA12077 > UBA12077. The sequence continues at coordinate 2,849 of JAKSCO010000079.1, forward strand.
ACGATCAACAGTGGGCCATAAATCTTTACCTTCGTAGGTTGTTAACTCCTTATAAGCATTCTGTTTTGCATTAAAATATTTAATATTCGGATTATGATCTCCTTTGTATCGTTTTCTATTCGAAAACATAAAACTCTCCCACGATTCGGTAAAATAATAAGCCAAATCGCCCGGAACTTGTACAACATGATGAGCATTATTAAAATAATTGTCACCAAATAATCGTGCAGGTGTTTGTCCGTATATATCTACTCTATACGACGATGCCAAATTGTATCTGTTCGATGTAAAATATATCGTTTTCGAATCCCAAGCCCAACTATCTACCAAATCATTTCCATCATGAAAAGTTAATTGCTTAATATCGCCTCCGCCAACAGGCATTACATATACATCAGCATTTCCATTCTGATTCGACGAAAAAGCCAACCATTTTCCATCAGGCGAAAAACGAGGACTCGATTCTTTTCCCTCCATTCCGGTTAAACGTGAAGCAACTCCTCCGCCAACATCAACTTGCCACAAATCGTTTTCATATACAAAAACGATTGTTTGTCCATCGGGCGATAAACTTGGTTCGGTTAAAAAATAAGCTGAACTATTCTGCGAAAATGCAGTTAAACCGAACATACTTAAGAAAAGTAATAATAAAATTCGAATATTCTTCATTAGTACATATTTATTGATTTTGTATTTATTCAATTGTATTGTAAATATTTTAAGTTTATTGCTATAACTCAATCTATACCGCTAATTCTACTCTTATGATATAAATCATTTTGATTGCATGCGATAAACATAAATTAATTCGAAGCTTGTTATTTTGTTAATTAGATAGTAAAGTTAAGAATACTTTTCCTGATTGAAAAATCACACAAACATCCTAAAGGTATCGAAAACAAAGAAAAGCAAGTTCTTTAACAATACTCGCAATAATAAGATTAAACATATTTTAAAACAAAAAAAGAACTGCCCTAAAAAAGACAGTTCTTCGAAAAATAAAATACTAGATAATCTTAAACTAAAGAATTAACCCTAAACAAACCATGAAGAGGAAAACCGTTTTATAACTGAATTTGCTCTCCAACATAAAAATCCAATATTTTAGTCCTGAAAATGTATTCGTATTTCGATTGCGACAAATCTGACTTTGCTTTATTCAAATTATTTTTAGCCAATTTGTACTCAACAATATCAACCAATCCCACCTGAAATCGTTGCTCGGTATATCTAAAAGCTTCGGTATTTGCTTCTACAGCTTCTAAATTAGCTTGATATCGATCGAGAGCAGCTACAGCTTGAGCTCTTGCCTGCTGTATGCTTTTATATAAATTTTGCTTTTGCAAATCAAGATTTAATTTCGAGTCAGCTAAATTAACTTTTGCTTTACTTATCGATGATCCTACTTGCCAATTACTAAAAATAGGAATTGACAATCTTAAATAAACCATTTTTGAGGAATTGTCTTGTATTTGGTCTAAATAGGGATACGAATCGGCATAAACACTTTGACCTCCTTCAGAACCTACAAGCAATTTATTTAATTCGCTATATCGCGAACTATATTCATAACCCAAAGATAATCTCGGACTAATTCTCCCTTTCGATATAGCTAAATTTAACTTCGAACTTTTAACATCCAACTCGGCACTCTTTATCTCAGGCAAAAAATCAATCGCGCTTTGATATATTTTATCTACATTCGAAATATTTCCTGTCGAAATAATCTCTTTTATTTCTGGAAATACTATATTAAAATCCTCAACTCCTTCTAAATTCAACAATTGAGTTAAGTCCAAATAAGCAATCCTTAAATTATTTTCGGCATTTGTCAATGCAGCTTTTTCCGAAGCAGACTGAGCCTCTATTTGCAACAAATCACCTTTGGCTGCATTTCCTATCTCAACCAAACGCTTAGTTTTTTCTATCTGCTCAAGAGTAACTTTTAACTGATACGATGCTATTTGTTTCAGTTCGTTGTTTAATAAAATTTGTAAATAAGCTGTAGTAACATTTATTGTAATGTCATTTTTAACCTTTTCGACTCTTTCAAGCTGAGATAATAAATCAACTTTAGTTCTTCTTATATTATTAAAATTCTGTAATCCTTTAAAAATCGTCACTTGCGAACTTAAACCAACATTTCCTCCTTGAAATTTATCATCAACATAAGAATAATCCTCAGTATTAAGAGTTTTTCCCGAATTAAGATAATGGGTTCCTCGAGCACTAACACTCGGTAACACTTCCATCTTTGATTGAAAATTTGTTTTTTGTGCTAATTCGGCATTTAATTCTTGTCTTTTTACTGAAATATTATTTTCAATAGCATAATTGATACATTCTTCTAAACTCCAAGCTTTTTGTGCCTGATTTAATTCAGGAAAAACTAGTAATGCCAACGAAACAAATACGATTTTTAACTTTTTCATTCCTTTTAATTTATACCTTATCTAAAAATAGATAGCATAATATAATCCTTACTATATTGTTATATGATGCCAGTTATCTTAAACATGGTTTGTTTATATATCTTTTTCTTAAAAATCAGATAAGAATCCCATTTACGAATCTTATTATATGAACTTTTATTGCGTATTTACACTCAAACGTTCCTTAATTTTGTGTTAATTATCTGTATATCTTTTTTATAATAAAACACATTTAATATTTCCTGTTAATTCCATATATTATGCCAAAAGGTTTAATAGTCAAAATACAAGTTATTTACCTATATTCACTATTATTTCCTTAAATTAAAACTGCCCGATTTTAGGACAAAGGGTGTCCATTATCGTACAATTAACAAATCATTAAATTTTACGATAAATTTAGATATTCTAACGTTAATTCGATAAAATCAAACGATAAAAAAGTCACATTAGGAAATATTCATATTTGGGTTATTTTAGCCTCTAAGTTCTGATCCTTTTATATAATCTAGATTATGAAAAAAATTATTTATTTAATTAAAGAAAAAAAGCTTTTCTCTTATGAGCTCGATTTTGGAGTTCTTATTCTATTTTCACTAATAACTGTTTCATTTGTTATTTCATTATTAGAATACATTAATTAATATAAGTTTAACTCATTAAAAAAAATTAAAGAAAAATTACAAAGCCAACATTATTTTAAAAAAGAAGAGAATACTGTGTCTACTAAATATATTATTAATCAAAAACCTAAAAACGGACTACAATGTATAGAAATGTTTGGAATAATTGTCACAACTCTGTTTGCCAGATAAATTTCTACAGCAACTCAGGGATTAAATCAGTGTCAATGACAGGGTTTAAGGCTAATAGACATTTTTTGATTACTGGAGAGTATTTTCTAAAATCTTTTAAGAAAGCATCCGAAATAGAATTTTGCTTTTTTGAAAACAATGGTTTTAGTAAAAATGTAAGCAAAAGAGTCTCGGCCAAGGAGCTAGATAACAGAATCATTAGGGAGGTTGGCAAAAAAATTACAGCATTTGCTGTAATTAATATTGATTTCGAAGAATTTAATGAAATTCCGTCATTAAATTTAAGTTTAAACAAGAATGTAGAAATTGGACAGCCCATAGCAATATTAGGTTGCCAATTAGAACAATCGAATTTATGTATTAAATCAGGGATTGTTTCGTCAACATTTATAAATGGGAACAATCTGAAATACATTCAAATTGATTCGAGTATAAAACAAGGAAATTCTGGCAGTCCTATAGTAAATACCGAAACAATGGAAGTTATCGGAATTATAGGACATAAACTAGCTGGGATAACTCAATCTCACATTAGAATGCGACAAATTATAAATAAGAATCTGGCAATTCTTAAAAAGTCGCAAGGTTTGTTTAATGTCGAAGACATAGATCCTATTCAGGTTCTAATAGCAAACCAAAATCAAATTAAGTACATTACAAATGATATTTATAAAACAGCAACCATGAGTATTGGTTATGGATTAGACATATCGTATGTTCATGAACTCTTTAATGAATTCATTGATATTGAAGTTTTAAAAACTCAATCCGAACTTCATATTAATGTATAATTCCTTAATGTAAGATGATTTAGGTTAAAAGACTATTCACTTAATATGAATAGTCTTTTTTCATACTTAGCATTTTTTATCGATTATAAAATTCATTCTGAATTCTTCTTATTCTGTTATATTAAACTTCTTGCAGATATATTATAAATAAAATATAGCACAACCTTTTATTCGTTTATTTGTTTTTTAAAATAAGTGCAAACTAATTTAAAAGGCTATGAACAAAGATTTAATATTCCCATTTCTAAAAAAAATCGAACTTTTTAAAGGTCTAAATACAGAAGAACTAGAAATTTTATCAAAAAATGTAGAAGAAAAAAAATATAATAAAGGGGAGTTTTTATTTGAAGAAAATGGTCCCAGAAAAGATTTATTTATTATCTACGAAGGCGAGGTAGAACTCTTTAAAACAATTCATTTTGGAGCAGAAAAACGCTTATCGTATTTTACAAAAGGAGACTTCTTAGGCGAAGGCTCTTGGTCGGCAGACACCCCCCACTCTACTTCAGCAAGAGCATCTGAAAATACTGTTGTTCTGAGTATTTGCAAAAAATACTTTAATGAAAATGGAGAAGCTTCGGTGAAAATCTTTAGTAATATTGCCAGAGTTATATCCAGACGAATGCGTCATGCAAATAATCGCATGGTTAATGTTGCTGCCCAGTACGAATCAGGACAAACTCGTATTGAACACGATTTATTAGGAAACAGAGAAGTTCCAAATGAATTTTTATATGGGGTACAAACACTAAGAGCTATTGAAAACTTCAATATTAGTGGTGTTACATTAAATTTTTTCCCTGTTATTATCGAATCATTAGCAATGGTAAAATTAGCAGCAGCTCAAGCAAACTCCGATTTAGGATTATTAGATAAACCTGTTAGCGAAGCTATAATCAGAGCATGTAAAGAAATCATAAATGGTAAATTCCACAATCATTTTATTGTCGATATGATACAAGGTGGAGCAGGAACCTCAACCAACATGAATGCAAACGAGGTTATTGCTAATAGAGCCTTAGAAATATTAGGTCGCGAAAAAGGGCAATACGAATTTTGTCATCCTAATAATCATGTTAATCTTTCACAATCAACAAATGATGCCTATCCAACTTCGGTGAAAATAGCAATAGCAAAAAGCAACAAGAAACTTATTGCTGTCTTAAAAGATTTAATTGAATCGTTTTATACGAAATCGAAAAAATTTGCAGATATCATAAAAATGGGACGAACACAATTGCAAGATGCCGTTCCGATGACATTAGGTCAATCGTTTGAGGCTTATGCTGTAACTCTCGAAGAAGAAACTATACGATTACAACAAAATGCCGATTTGTTTCTAGAAATAAATATGGGAGCAACAGCTATTGGAACGGGAATAAATTCTGATCCCGAATATGCAAACAAAGTAGTTTCATACCTACAGAAAGTCTCAGGATTAAAAGTAAGAAATGCTAAAAATTTGGTTGAAGCAACTCAAGATACCGGAGCTTTTGTAATGTATTCATCTGCATTAAAACGACTAGCTGTAAAATTATCTAAGATTTCAAATGATCTACGTTTATTATCATCGGGTCCACGCACCGGGATTAACGAGATAAATTTACCTCCAATGCAACCAGGATCATCGATAATGCCGGGGAAAGTAAATCCGGTAATTCCCGAAGTTGTAAATCAGATAGCTTTTAAAGTAATCGGAAATGATCTTACTGTTACTTTAGGTGCCGAATCGGGTCAACTAGAACTAAATGTAATGGAACCTGTTATTGTACAAAGCATATTCGAATCTATCGACATGTTAATTAACGGAATGAAAACATTTACACACAGGTGTATTGATGGAATTACAGCAAACAAAGACAGATGTAAAAGGATGGTACAAAATAGTATTGGAATTGTTACTGCACTAAACCCTGTTTTAGGTTACGAAACTTGTTCTGCTTTAGCAAAAGAAGCTTTAAATAATAATTTGAGTGTATATGATTTAGTTATAGAAAAAAAGTTGCTATCAAAAAAAGAGCTAGATAATTTACTAGCACCTGAAAATATGATCGAACCCCAAAAAATGCGTAAGCAATAAATAATATAAGAACTAAATTACAAGTCTTTTATTGGATATCAATATCATCAAGTATTTTCTGAATGTCGGATTGGGTTTTGTGTAGCTTTTTTTTACACAGCTTAATTAAACCTGCAACATGTTTTACATTATTAGAAAGCTCATCAATATTTAGCTGATCTTCTTCTATTTTTTTCATTATCTGCTCAATCTCACTAACAGCCTCGTTGTATGATATTTCTTTTTTTGCCATAGAATTACTTTTTTGGAATTGTAAATTTAAAAATACTTCCTTTATTTATCTCACTCTCGACCCATATTTCTCCTTTATGAGCATCAACAAACTCTTTACATAAGATAAGACCCAACCCACTACCTTGTTCTTTTTGTGTTCCGGTTGTCGAATAATGTATATCAATCCTGAATAGTCGTTTAATATTTTTTGAAGTAATTCCTACTCCATTATCGCGAATGGTAATTTCGGTATAGTTCTTATGTGTACTTGCATTTACCTTTATAAAATTATTCTCGTAAGAAAATTTTATTGCATTCGAGATTAGATTTCTGAGAATTGCCATAATCATATCATAATCGGCATATATTACAGCATCAGAATTTACTTCATTTATTAAATTAATATTCTTTCGCTGAGCATCCATTTTCATTAAATCGAAATTTTTAAGTATTATTTCGTTTAAATCAATATCGCGAGGAGAAAATTTAATTTTACCTCGTTGGGTTCTGGACCAATACAATAAATTTTCTAACAATTCTAACTGATCTGCTGCCGAGTTGTATATAACTTCATTAAATTGCTTTATTTCGTTTTTCGAAAAATTATCGAAATTATCTAAGAGATGTTTTGTTAATCCATAAAGGGCATTAAAAGGATTACGTAAATCGTGTGCTATTATAGAAAAGAATTTATCTTTTGTTGCATTTAAGATTTTTAATCGTTCTTTAGACTCTTGTAATTTCTTATTCGAAGTATCTATTTCGTTAATTTTGTCTTGTAATAAAATATTCGTCTTTCGCTTATTTAAGAATAATGAATAAATAATAAATATTGACACTAGAGTAATAATTACTATAATAAGTAGTGAGTTTCGAATTATTCTTTGTCGTTTTAGAGTCAAATCTTTGATCTCTTTCTCGGCTGTAAGTTGAGATATTTCATCTTCAACTTTTATTAATTGATTATAGGTTTCTTCTAATTCAAAACTCATCTGAATTTCGATTAAACCTTGAGAGCTTAATTTCTCATTTAAATCATTATTTACCTTAGTATATAAGATATATTTATCTAAAGCTTTATTGGCTTCGTTATTACTTTTATAATACTTAAACAATTCGTAATAAGCATTTTTTATTAGTTCCAGATTATCTATTTCCTGACCTAGCTGCAATGATTTATTTAATGCATTAATCCCATTTATATTTTTACCCTGTCTTATCCGAATTACACCTATTTTACGATAACACAATCCTGCCAAAAACTTATCATTTATTCTTTTGCTTAGCTCTAATGACTGGTTATAATAAGATATTGCTTTTTTATAGTCGTTTATTCTTGAATAAAAATTCCCTATATCGTTAAGCACATCACTAATTCCTTTTACATCTCCGATTTCTTTTCTTAATGCAAGCGAATTTTTCAAATATGTAATTGCTGTTTTAAAGTTATTAAGCTCAAGATAAGTATTACCTATATTCTTTAAAGAACTTGCAATATTTACTTTATCATTAATTTCTTTTCGAATCTTGAGCGACCTATTATAATATTCGAGAGCTTTATTAAAATCTTTTATATGTAGGTAAGTATTCCCAATGATATGAAGAGAGTAAGCAATATCTTTTTTAATGCCAATATTTTGTTTTATCTCAAGACTTTTAGCAAAAGCATCCAGTGCTCGGTTATAATTTCCTATTTCAGAATATATTATTCCTATATTATTTAGGATTGATGCAACTTCGTTTTGATTATTAAGCTCTTTCTTTATTTTTAGGGCTTTTAAATAATTTTTTAAAGCAACATCATATCTATTTTGTTTCTTGTAAATGTTACCTATTTGATTTATTGAATTAGCTATGTACGATAAATTACCTATTTGATAATAATTGGTTAGAGATTTATTAAAATAGATTAATGCAGAATCTATATTATCTCTTTTTTTATAAACCAATGCAATATTATTTTGTATTTGAGCAATCCCTAATATATCGTTTATTTTTTCGCGTTGCTCTAATGCTTTTAAGTAAAAATCCAATGCTTTATTTGTATTGTTCGTTGACAAATACAAACTCCCCAGCAGATTAAATGAGTGTGATATTGCTCTTGTATCATCCACATTCATTCTTAAACGAAGAGCTTTTTGGTTGTACTTAAGAGATTTTTTAAATTCTCCTATTGATTTATAATAAACCCCAATATTGCTTAACACCTTTGCTTCGGCTAATGTATCTGACAAATCACGATAAGCATGTAACGATTTATCGTAAAAATACAAACAACTATCATATTGATTAATTACATAATACAGTCCTCCGAGTAAATTAAATGAAGCCGCAATTTCAGAATCATAATTATTTTTTTGAGCTATAATTAAAGCTTTAATGTAATAATCTCGAGATTTATTAAAATCATTCTTAAGCTTATATATTGTACCTATATCATTATATCCTTTTAATATCGCCAAATCTGTACCATGATCTAATATTTCTTTATAATAAGATATCGCATTATCTAAGTTCCCTATATTCTTCTGAGTATGTCCAAGTTGTCGATACAAGTAAAACCTTAACAAATCTGAACTTTGATCTAAGTTATCTAATGCTTGATTATAATATTTTAGAGCACTTTTATATTTCCCTGATTTATAATAAATATCAGCAATTTGAATATTAGCCTGAACTAATAGATTTTTTTTTCGGAACTTTTTAGCCAATTCGAGAGCTTTACCTGCACATGCTAAACTTTCTTCGACATTAACCTCAGAATATCTTTTAGAAAGAGCTATCAGTTCAGGTATTATATTTTCATCCTTTCTTTGTAGTATTATGTTTTTTAAGCTATCCTTGATAAGTTTTTGACCTTGAATTTCGCTTACAAAAACAAAACAAGTTAAGATATATATTAACAGTTTATACTTCATAAATGTAAAGTTAGCCTTTTTGTAGAAGTTTAAAAATAAAATTATTCCTCATACCAATTGATTTTACTATGTTTTTTCTTCGTCTCTCAGTGTCTTATAGTAAATAAATATTCACACTTATCGCAAGCAACTTATTGGGAATAATAACAAATAGGTTTTGAGGGATTATAAAAATGAATAATTTTTGTCTTAGACGCGACGAAAAATCAAAAGATAATCTAGTTACCTTGCAGCTTTTTTGGCAATGGATAAGGCAAAAAGAAACGTTTTTATCACTCATTTTGATGTTCTTTTGGTATAAATATTATTCTTTTAAAACTCTGCATAAAAATAATTTGACACAAAGTTATGAGCATTCCCATAGACGCCCCCCCTTTTGAAGCTCAATATTCAAAAACAATTGTTTTGCCTCGGATTTTTAAAAAGTAAAAGCTGCCTCAATTAATATATCTGAGAATAAAAACACTATAAATTATTTTTTGTTTCTATTTTACTTCGGACTTCTCCATTAAATAATCTGGTTACTATCTCATCTTTTTCTTCGATCTGATTAATATCTCTAACTACTTTATTATTTTTATATGTAATAGTAAATCCTCTTTTTAAGATATTTTCGGGATTAAATAAAGTTATTTTTTCTGACTCCTTTTCGAGATAAAATTCTTGCTCTTTTAAGTTATTTTGCACCGTGCTCTCTAGTTTTGTTTTTATTAGATCTAAATTATTTTGATGTTTTTGACTTATTCTATCACAATTTAATCCAATATCCCGCACATAATTATCAAGTTTATTTTGGCTATCCTTTATTTTATTCGAAGAATTTATTTTCAATCGTTCACTCAAAAACGACCAATTTAATTCCTCTCTACTTATAATATTTTTTATTAATGGATTCAATGTGCTAACTAAAGCCCCCAAATCATAATTCAAATTATTTAGTACATCATTTATAAAGAAACTAATTTGTTCTTTCTTGTCATTTAGATCATTTTCAAATTCAATTAACTTATCAATTATAAATTCGGCAACAGCTGTCGGTGTTTTTAGTTTTTCGTAGGCAACAATATCTACTATCGACTCATCTTTTTCATGACCAATTCCGGTTAATACAGGCAAAGGAAACTGGGCTATATTAGAGGCCAAATTATAACTATCAAAACAATTTAAATCAGACTGAGAACCACCGCCTCGTATTATTACTACGACATCGAATTTTTCTTCATTTGCATAAATTTGTTCTAACGAAAATATAATAGAATCTTCGGTTTGTTGTCCCTGCATTATAGATGGGAATAATTTATAATAAAATTTATAGCCATAATTATTTTGCTGTATTTGATCTACAAAATCTTGATATCCGGCCGCAGTATCCGATGATATTATTGCAATTCTTTGCGGAACCAAAGGAAAGTTTAATTCTTTATTCATATCAATAATTCCGTCAGATTCGAGCTTTGCAATAATCTCTCTTTTCTTTTTAACTAAATCTCCTAAAGTGTAATTAGGATCAATATCTATTACATTTAAACTAAATCCATACAATTCGTGAAACTCAACATTAACTTGAATTAATATTTTTAATCCTGCCGCTAAAACCCGACCTGTAGTATTTTCGAAATATGGTTTTAACATCCGAAATTTGAATGCCCAAATAGTTGCTCTTGCCTTAGCTATAATATTATCAGTAACAACATCTTTTTCTATTAACTCTATATAACAATGTCCGTTTCTATTTACTTTTAATTCACTTATTTCAGCTACAATCCAAATAGCCTCAGGAAATGCATTCTTTAATGTATTCTGGATTGTTTTATTTAATTCTAATAACGAAAATTTATTAAGCATTACTCTATCTTACTAATTACTTTTGTCACAAATTGATTTCCCACTTGTATTTTTACAAAATAAACCCCTGCCGAAAAACGACTTAATTCATCCAATTTAATTTTTATTGTTCCTGAATTTACTTTAGCTATTTTTTCTGTTAGTTTACTTCCGTATGAGTTAAAAATCTCTATTCTTAAATTATTCTCTTTTCGCAAAGAAACTTCAATATTAATATAATCTATAAAAGGATTAGGAAAAATCTTTACATCTAAATAATCCTCCAAATTTAATTGCTTACTCGAAGATGCAATTTCTGCTGCAAGAGCAAAATTAGGGATTCCGTATCCCAAAAAATTATCGGAATTATTATACTTATGAGCACTTCGCTCTATTTTTCTAATTATCTCGATATTATTTAAGTTTGGATATTTTTGCCATAAACATGCAGCCATCCCCGATATTATTGGAGTTGAGTATGAAGTACCACTTGCAAAAGCAATTGTTCCGTTTGGCTCTTGCAATGCTGTAAGTAATCCCATAGCACAAACATTAGGTTTTATTCTTCCGTCGTATGTAGGTCCTAAACTACTAAAACCTGCTAAATTTCGATTTTCATCTACAGCTCCCACAGTAAAAACACTATCACCATCAGCAGGGGCTGTAATATGTCGCCAATTAGTTGCTCCTTCGTTTCCGGCACTATTTACAACTAAAATCCCTTTAGATGCGGCAATATCAGCAGCTTTAGTTATAAATGCTGTATTTCCATCCATATTAGCATAGGTATAATTTTGTTCCGAATCATCAAAAGTCGCGTATCCCAAAGAGGATGTTATTATATCGACACCAACACTATCGGCCAACTCTGCTGCTGCAACCCAATAATCTTCTTCAACGGTATACTCACTACCAACTTTCTCGCTAAGCAGCAACCAATATTTTGCTTTAGGAGCAACCCCTACAAACTGATTGGGAATATTTCCTGCCATAATTGATAATACTTTCATTCCATGAGCCGATGCTTCAAACACAGCAGTATCTCCATCTACAAAATTACGAGTTCCTAATATTTGGTTATTACTACGTAAACTATCGAAAGCCGGAAGCATATCTACCTTTTCGAAACCTCCATCTAAAACAGCAATAATCATTCCTTGGCCCTGAAATCCATTTCGATGCAAAACATCTCCATTAACCATTGTTATTTGTCGTGTTGCCTCTCCATAATTATAATTATTTAGAGGAGCTGTTAATTTTGATTTCTTTTGGCTAAGAAATAAATTATACGATTTTGATTCTATTTTGCGATGTGTTTTTACTGCTCTAATAAACCCATAACGAATTATTGTATCAATTAAATCAGTATTGGTAGTATGTACAACAACAGTATTTAACCATTTCGATTTACTTTTGATTTCTAAACCTAACTGCTCTAAGCTATCTAAATAAAATTCGCTTACAGGTAAATCAGAATAATTTATATCAATATTATACCTTGTTCTACGCTGTATAGATTTAGAAGAAAGGAATTCCTCGGGAGCTTCAATTCTATATGCATTGTTATCTTTATCGTTAAGATACAACCTGTATTTATTGATTGATACTTGTGTAAATGCAGAAACAGGAAAAAATAGGAGTATAATAAAACATAATATCTTCATAATAGTTATTTTAATTTCTACTATAAAGATACCTATTTTACAAAAGAATCACTAGTTTACAAACCATACATTGCATCTCGGGGATCTTTAATCTTGCCCTTATTTTTCTGAAGTTGTTCTATACGCTCATGTTCTAATCGCCTTAATTCAGATTCGTTATCAGCAACACCATTTGTATATTTAATTTCTGCTTCAACTTCGCCCGAATCTTTATAATAAAACCAAGAACCTTCTCTTTTATTATTTATATATTTTCCTTGTATTAAGATATTATTTCGTAATCCATATATGGTATATACTCCATCTAATTTACCTCTCGAATAAGCCATTTGGCTCATTATTTTTCCTTCTTGATAATATCTGGAACACAAACCATGTTTCAATCCATTTTTCCAATTGCACTTTTCATATAAATTACCATCTTCGTAAAACTTGTGCTCTTCGCCATGTTTCTTATTGTTTACAAAAGGAACTTTATTAATAAGGTATCTGTCTATCGAATAATAATGCCAGATACTATCTTTGCTTTTATTAATAAAATAACCTTCGGCTTGTAATGCTTCATTAGGATAATATAATTTAGTATATACCTTATCCGAACCTTTTACATAGTTCATCTCTGCCTTAAGATTTCCTTTTTCATCAAATCTTTTCAACAAACCGA
>JAKSCO010000096.1 GCA_022360575.1 Bacteroidales bacterium
AAAACTATTTGCAGACAAGGGCTATGTGGGAAAAAAACTATTTGAACAACTTTTTATAAATGGGATTCATTTAATAACAGGGATCCGAAAGAATATGAAAAATAGCTTAATGTCGACAAAAGATAAAATATTTTTACGAAAGCGTTCTGTTATTGAAACCATTAATGATGTATTGAAAAATATATGCTATATCGAACATTCAAGACATCGATCTGTAGCAAATTTCTTAACTAATCTGATAGCCGGTTTGCTTGCGTATTCTTTTTTACCAAAAAACCTTCAATTAGATTCCAAACCGAACAAACATTTGGGCACCTAGCTATATTTTAATTAAATCCTTATATCGAACTCAGGTTAATAGGAATAGAAGGACGACCTAGTTTAGAATAATAAACCGATAGGTCTGACTCTATTTTTTTCCAATCTATTTTATGAGAAAAAACATATAATTCGTGTTCAAGATTAATGAATCGTTTTAAAGAGGTGTTTCAAAAATATTTATTTGTGGGGTAGAATCTTGTTTTCCAATCATATCTGCTAGCTTTTTCTCAAAAATACAGAATTGCTTGCATTTTTAAGATGATAAAAGTTAAATTATTGGACTAACAATCAATATTATAATCCTTTTTAAAGGCTCAACTATTTATTATATTTTTCAATACTCTCATCTTTATATGCTTTTAATTTCACTAATTATTGTTTGTATACTATCCTTTGCATTTCCAAACAACATGCGTGTTTTATCATCATAAAATAAATTATTTTCGATAGCAGCATATCCTTTGCCCATTCCTCTTTTCATAACAATAATATTTTTAGCTTTTAATGCCTGTACAATAGGCATTCCGTAAATAGGGCTAGACGGGTCGTTTTCGGCCGCCGGATTTACAACATCATTTGCTCCTACTATTACTGCCACATCAACATTTTGCATATCGGTATTTGCCTCGTCGCTTTCAATTAATTTTTCGTATGGGACATCTGCCTCAGCTAATAATACATTCATGTGTCCGGGCATACGACCTGCAACCGGATGTATAGCATATTTTACATCAACTCCTTTTTCTGACAATAACTTATCGAGTTCGTATGTTAAATGCTGTGCTTGTGCCACTGCTAATCCATAGCCAGGAACAATCATTATTTTTTGCGAATAGCTTAATAAAACAGCTATATCGCTTATCGATATTTCTTTTATTGAGCCTTGCTCCGACTCGTGGGTCGATGCTGTAGCTCCAAAGGCTCCAACAATAACATTAAACAACGATCGATTCATTGCCTTACACATTAAAATAGTAAGAATGGTTCCGGCCGACCCAACTAATATTCCTCCTGTAAGCATCACCAAATTGTTATATAAGAAACCTCCCATTGCCGCTGCTACTCCGGTAAACGAGTTTAGTAGCGATATTACTACCGGCATATCGGCTCCTCCTATAGGCAAAACAAACAACACCCCGTAAATAAGCGATACTATTAATAGCAAATACACAAAAGGACTTAGTGTTTTCAGATCAGCTTGTCCACGTGTCATCAAAAAAGCAATAAATACAGCTATTGATATCAATAATATAATATTTATTACTCGTAATAATTTCGAACGAATATCTTTTATTTTTCCGTCGAGCTTACCATAAGCAATCATACTACCAGCAAACGAAATACTTCCGATAACTAAACCTAAGAATATAACCAATGCTTGCCAGTTAAGTAATCCGTGCTGAGCAATAAGCTCTTTGTCGATATGAGGAAATTCCATTAGCGAAATAAGCGCAGCAGCAGCTCCACCCATTCCGTTGAAAAACGATACCAGCTCGGGCATTTTTGTCATTTTTACTCGCCGCGCAATTATCCAACCCACAGCAGTTCCCAAGGCTATAGCTATAAATATGTACATATAGTTGCCCATGCGATGGCCATTGTGTCGATGCAAAAAAAGAGTTCCTATAATTGCTATTAACATCCCCCCAGCAGCCAATAAATTTCCGCGCTTAGCAGTTTCGGGATGACTCAGCATTTTTAATCCCAGAATAAAAAGTATTGAGGCTACAAGATATATAATCTCTAATATCGAATCGCAATAAGTAAATTGCATATTTTTTGAAAATTCAATCACTTTATCCATAGCAAAATTTATTTTTTAGGTTTCTTTTTAAACATATCCAACATTCGGTCGGTAACCACAAAACCTCCTACTACATTTAAAGTACCCAGAAAAACGGCTAAAAATCCTAAAATAATATTCAAAGTACTTTCGGCATGTCCTAAAACAATTATAGCTCCGATAATAACCACTCCGTGTATTGCATTTGCTCCCGACATAAGCGGAGTATGTAATACTGCTGGCACATGCGATATCACTTCGATACCAAGAAATATTGATAAAATAACAATAAATATTGCCTCGGCATGCACATATATAAACTCTAGAATTGCTTCCATAATATTTAATTTTGATTTACTCGTTCGTTTACAATTTCTTTATTGTGTGTAATACATGTTCCTTGTACTATTTCATCTTCAAAATCAAGCTTTAGATTTCCTTCTGTATCAACAATAAGTTTTATAAAGTTTATCAGATTGTTTCCATACATTTTACTTGCGTCGCTAGGTATGGTCGATGCATAATTTGAGTTTCCTATTATTCTAACTCCATTTATATCGATGGTTTTATTATCTTGTGTCAACTCACAATTTCCTCCGGTTGATGCAGCCAAATCAATTATTACCGATCCCGAGATCATTTTACTTACAGTATCTTTAGTAATTAATACCGGAGCTTTGCGTCCCGGAATCTGGGCTGTAGTAATAACAACATTCGATTTTTGAGCATGTTGCTGAATTAATTCTTGTTGTTTTCTTTTATAATCTTCTGATTGTTCAACAGCATAACCTCCGGCAGTAGCCTCGTCTTTAGCTCCTTCAACCTCGATAAATTTAGCCCCTAAGCTTTGCACCTCTTCTTTTACTGCCGCCCTAACATCAAAAGCCTCGACAACAGCACCCAATTTTCGTGCTGTAGCTATTGCTTGCAAACCTGCTACTCCGGCACCCAAGATAAGTACTTTTGCCGGACGAATAGTTCCGGCTGCTGTCATAAACATCGGAAAAAAAGTAGGCAAATTACCTGCAGCCTCTAAAACTGCTTTATATCCTGCTATTGTTGCCATCGACGACAAAATATCCATCGATTGTGCACGTGTGGTTCGCGGAACCATATCCATACTAAATGTTGTTATATCCGAATCAACAAACTGTTGTACCAAATCAATATGCAACAAAGGACTAAAACTTGTAAGTAAAGCTTGCTTGGGTTTTAACTGCTTTATTTCTTTTTCATCTATTAAATGAATAGAAATAATTAAATCGGCTTTAGTTATAATATCTTTTCTCGTTTTTGTTTCGGCCCCTAAATCAACATAAGCCTTGTCGTCATAAAAGGCTTTTGCTCCGGCACTAGCTTCGATCCATATATCTAATTTTAGATTTTTAAGTACCTGTACATTTTCGGGCAACATAGATACTCGCGATTCAAATTCGGGTTCTTTTAATATACCTACAATCATCTTCTATTAAATTTAAAATTTGATTTTAACCTAACACTGATAAACATTATCTTCTAATTTTTGTTCAAAACAGTAAGTACATAAGCAAATTATGATGTTCGTTTACTATTATATGTTAAACAA
>JAKSCO010000076.1 GCA_022360575.1 Bacteroidales bacterium
AACGATTCAATTGGATTTTTGCGTGCTGTTTTAATTGTATGATAAAAAATTGTAGTTAAAGCAATAACTAACGACATTAGAATAGCAACAACAAATATCCACCACGATAACTCTGTTTTATATGCAAATGTATTCAGCCAGTTTTTCATATAGTAGTACGCTACAGGTATAGCAATTATATTAGCTATTAAAACCCATATCGATAAATCTTTCGAGAGCAATAATATAATCTGAGGAATTGATGCTCCATGTGATTTTCGAATCCCGATTTCTTTGGTTCGTTTCAATGCTATAAACGACGACATAGCAAACAACCCAATACAAGCTATAAAAATTGAGATGAAACTAAAAATCAGAAATAATTTTCCAAATTGAATTTCTGTTCGATATGTTTTCTCGAATGTATCATCCATAAATTTATATTCAAATGGATAATTAGGACTCATTTCGTTCCAAATTTTATCAATGTAACTTATTGCCGACCGATAATTTTTAGCATTTATTTTAATATAAAACATATAAGTTTGCAACGGCTCTAATCTAAATATTGCAGGTTGTATTCCTTGGTGCAAATTTTTAACATTAAAATTATTAACAACACCAACAATATCACCTTCGTGGATTTTTGCTATTAAAGTAGTATCTATCGAACCATACCAATTGGCTACTTTTTTATTTACTATATAAGGCACATGATTTAATTGCAAATCGGTTTCAGAAAAATTACGTCCTCCAATAAATTCGATATCAAAAAACGAGAAAAAATCTTTGTCAACAGAAAATGAAAATATTTGTAAATAATTTTCTTTCCCTCTACCTTTTTTTATTCCGTTACTCGATCCTGCATTATCTATTGGAAAGTCTGAGCGAGTTAAGCCTAATATGTTTGCGTTAGTTATTAGTTTTTCTTTAAAAACATTATAATGCTTTTTTATCTCAGGACTCATCGATACTTCAATAATTTGCTTAGTCGAATATCCCGGATCAAAATTCTGAACATAATTCATCTGGTTTTTAATAATAATAGTTCCTATAATTAAAAAAACCGAAATTGTAAACTGAATAACAATAAGTATTTTACGAAACACCCCTCCGGACTTCCCTTTAATAGCTTCGCCTTTTAATACTTTTGTCAAATTAAATCGCTTTAAGTAAAACATAGGATACAATGCAGCTATAAGTCCTAAAATAACAGGCAGCACCACAAGTACACCAGCGATTAATACAAATGAATATGGTATTTGAATATTTATCGCTATAAGCTTTCTGAAAAAAGGCAATAAAAACTCCACAAACACAACCGACAATATAGTTGCACCAAATGCAACAACAATTCCATCAACCAATACAAGCTTAGTTATATTGTTTTTACCAGCTCCTGAAATTTTTAATATCCCAAACGATTTTAATCTTGAAGCAATAAGAGATGTTGTTATATTAACATAATTAATACAAGCTATAATAAGAACAAAAATAGCGACAGTTAAAAAGATATAAATGTATTTCTTGTTTCCTTTCTTTTCGTGTAGATCCGAATTTTTACTAAAGTAAATATCTTTATATGGAAGCAAACTCAAGTTGGCCTTGTAGTTTTTATCTCTCACCCCTAAATCGATTATTTTTTTAGTTATAGCTACCTCTATCTTTTTTTCGATCTCTTCAATTGAAACATCGGGAGTTAACTCTAAAACTGTTTCGCACATAGAATAATTCCAATTATTAGCAATATCAGGATTTTCGGCAATTTTTATATCAGGGGTATCAAAAGTAACTGCATCAAATTGCAAGGATGAGTTTTCAGGAATATCATCAATTATACCTTTTACAATATACATTGTAATATCATCTTGATACGAACAGCTGTAACTTACAGTTTTATTAATAGGATTTTCGTTGTTAAATAATTTTTCGGCAATACTTTTTGTCAATAAAATAGCTTTGGGTGTATTTGCTACATCATCAATATTCCCTTGAATTACAGGATATGAAAAAATATCAAGAAAATCCTTATTTGCATACACAAATGTTTTTATTGTTTGAGTTTTACTTCCTGTTGAATTTTTGTAGTTAACATATCCTTCATGAAAGGCTATTCTACTAATTGCATTAATCCCATTGATTTCTTGTTTAAGAAAAGGTGTATAAGTTGCAGGTGTTATAGCGCTTCCCGAATTCTCAATTCTATATAGGTTGTTAATTTTATCATGAAATTTATCTACCGTATAATGATAATTTATATACAAAGCTATAAGCATAAATATTGTTAAGCCTATGGCTAACCCAAATATGTTTATAATCGACTGTAGAGGATATTTTTTGAGTTGCTTTAAACTCCACTTTATATTATATAATGTATCCATCGGTTTATATGTTTACAGTTTATAAAAAATACCAATAAGCTTTAGCTTCTTGTATTAGTAGTAATGATTTTTATAATCATCACCTTATTGGGGTATATTTATCTTAAATTGTGCCAAAACCGTAAACACACGATTAATCAATATTTTGAGATTTTTAATCAAATCAACATGTGTATTTTCTACACACATGAAAGTAGATTTTTTACACACATAAAAAATGATTTAATTTGCGATTGTAAAAAACACTCATTTAATGAAAAAATACAATAAGGTAATTATCATCGACGATAACGAAGAAATACTAATTGCTTTAAAATTATTTTTAAAGAAATTTTTCAATACAATACAAACCCTTAATAAACCTTCGAATATACACTACAATATATCGCAAAACGATTATGATTTAATTCTTTTAGATATGAATTTTAAGGCTGGAGATTGTAGTGGAAACGAAGGGATATTTTGGTTAAACGAAATATTAAAAACAAACCCTAATGCTTGTGTTATATGTATCACTGCCTACGGAGCAATAAATTTGGCTGTTAAAGCAATGCAAAATGGAGCTATCGATTTTATAGAAAAACCCTGGGATGAAGAACTCCTTTTAGCATCTATACTACGAGCAGCTAAATTAAACGAAAGCAAAAAAGAAATAAATAAACTGTCAGAACAAAATAAATTGCTATCGAAACACAATATAGGTAATATCGAAATAGTTAAAGGATCATCTGAAAAAATGCAAATGGTTTGGCATGCTATCGAAAAAATTGCTCCTACCGATGCCAATATTTTAATTACAGGCGAGAACGGAACTGGGAAAGAACTTATTGCTAAGAATATCCATTCGTTGAGCTTACGTAAAGACAAGCCTTTTATTAGTGTTGATCTAGGGGCATTATCTCCTACTTTATTTGAAAGCGAATTATTTGGATATAAAAAAGGAGCTTTTACCGGAGCCAATTCGGATAAAACCGGTTGGTTTGAAATTGCAAATGGAGGAACAATTTTTTTAGATGAAATAGGAAATTTAAATCTCGAGCAGCAAGCTAAACTTTTATCTGTTTTACAAAAGAAAGAAATTTCGCCTGTAGGAAGTACCAAGATTATCTCCTTAGATATAAGAATAATTTCGGCAACCAACGCAAATCTAAATCATTGGATTAATATAAATAAGTTTCGAGAAGATTTATTGTATAGATTAAATACTATTCAAATAGAACTACCTCCCTTAAGAAATCGAAAAGATGATATTCCTTTGTTGGTTGAATTCTATCTCGAAAAATTTAAAACGAAATACAAAAAATCGAAATTAACAACAAATCCTACCTTATTAAAAAGATTACAAAATTATTCGTGGCCCGGAAATATCCGCGAACTAAAGCATAGTATCGAAAGGGCTGTAATTATGAGCGAAACCGAAAAACTTACCATTTCTGACCTTTATTCCGACAATTCACAAAATATTGTTAACGACAATAATTTGCAATCACTCAATCTCGAAAAAAACGAAAAACAATTAATTGTTCGTGCAATAAAACAAGCTAAAGGAAACTATACAAAAGCTACAGAGTTACTCGGAATATCTAGAAAAACCCTGTACAATAAAATCGAGAAATATGGAATTTAATAAATATAATTTAAGGCTTCTGATATTAATTGTATTGATATCTGGATTAGGAGCATTAAGTATATGGTCTTTTGCGAGTAAGGAACTGGTTTTATCAAAATATATTCTATCTACTTTATGGATAAGTAGTATTGTCTTATTTTATCGATACCTACACAAGACAAATAGCTCTATTCGATCGTTTATTCTTAATATAAAAGAAGGTGATTTTATTTATTTGCCTGAGTTTGGTAAAGATTTAAACGATTTAATTCGCTCGTTAAATAACGAAATAAAAACAATAAGTCTGAGTAAAGAAGAGCAAAATCATCTTTTTACAACAGCGGTTAATCAGGCTGGTTCAGGAATTATAGTTTTCGACGAAACCGGAAATATCGAACTGAT
>JAKSCO010000243.1 GCA_022360575.1 Bacteroidales bacterium
GGTTGAGGAACCTATCTGGATCTATAATTTAGAGATGCATTTCGGTTATTTATAGAAGTATTTCGGTTATTAACCCAAAATTTTCGGTTCCGAACCTATATTTTTAGGTTAGCGAACCTATCCTTTTACGTAATTTACCCAAATTTCCGGTTGAGGAACCTATCTGGATCTATAATTTAGAGATGCATTTCGGTTATTTATAGAAGTATTTCGGTTATTAACCCAAAATTTTCGGTTCCGAACCTATATTTTTAGGTTGATTAACCTATCGGTTCTTATAATACCAAAAGAGGCCACTCTTTTTGAGCAGCCCCTTATAATATCTATATCAATCGTCTTATTGAAGATCTTTTACAGTTTCGATTAATTCGGGTAAATCCATATTTAAATCTTTCAAATGATCTATTTTAGGAACACCATTCGAATTCCAACCTCGACGCTTATAAACAGCATCAAGTAACTTTTCATACTGTTCTTCTCTATATTTACGAGTTACCTCCATTTTTTCTTCAACAGATTTTCCTACAGGATCAACACCTAGAATTTCTTTCAATTGTTTGTCGTAATGTTCTGCTTTCGATTCATACTCGGCTACAGTAACAGGTCCTGCTGCACGATAAGGTTGAGCATCATCCTTACGTAAACCATATCCACGACGAATATTAAAAATACGTTGGAAATTATATACTCTTTCCGATTGACGAATCATCTCTTCTTTATCAAACTCTAATCCTGTTACAGCTTTAAAAACAGTTACGTAATTATCAACATGCTCAGGCACTTTTGCCGGCTCATCTGTTTCGGCATTATTTTCTGGCTCAACATCATTCCATGGTAATTTACACAAACCAACCAAACCAAACCAAGTACGGAACATTGGAAAATAATGTAAAGCTTCGGCCTTATCTTCGAATGTAGGAATCTGGTTGTTTACCATATCCATAAAAATTAACCAAGCTTCATCATGCTGAGGTCCTTTATTGGTCATAGCATAACCTCCCTGTTGAGCTAAAGATTCTTTCGATACGTATTGAGAATATTCTAATCCTTTATTTTCCATCCCTATATCTTGCATAAATTTAGGATCACCCCATCCTTTTTCTGCAAAAATCTGTTTCATTTTACGCACTCCTTGTCCTGCAATCACACCAAAGCCTTCGCCTCTACCCATTTGATGCAAAACTTCCATTGCGGCATCAGCATTTCCAAAGTTCAATTTCAGCCCTCCGGTACGCTCCTCGTTTAAGATTCCATTTTCGAAACACTCCATTACAAAACCCATAATTGTCCCGAAAGTAATTGTGCAAATACCATAAGTATCACAATAAAAGTTTGTTTCTATTGTAAAATCAGGGTTAAAGATTCCCATAATAGAACCATTCGACGAGGTTGTTTCATACTCAGGACCATCAACAA
The DNA here is from genome assembly GCA_022360575.1 of Bacteroidales bacterium. Classification (GTDB taxonomy): domain Bacteria; phylum Bacteroidota; class Bacteroidia; order Bacteroidales; family UBA12077; genus UBA12077. Next base: position 1,417 of record JAKSCO010000243.1, read on the forward strand.
TTACTTTATCTCCAGCATAAGGACCTGTTCTTAGTTTATAGTTATCAACTCCTTTTGCACACGACATATTACATCCAATCCAACAACCATCAGGAACACCTTGTGTAAAAAACGATTTCCATACCTCACCATGAATCTTGTCAGCATCTTTATGATGCCCATATTGGAAATTATTAACAGGTAGTAAATCATAATCATTCATAATATTCGTAAGGTGAGCTGTTCCTTTTGCTTTCATCTCGCATTGCGAATCATCAAGCTCTCTCATTTCCCTATTAAATCGCTTTCCTCGTTCCATAATGGAATCCATATCGACAACATTATTCAGATTTCCTTTAACACCAGGAACCTTTGCTACTAAAGCTTTAATTTTTTTATCTCTAAATACAGTTCCGATACCACCACGTCCGGCTTGCTTTAAACGAACAAGTTTTCGTTTGTTATCCCAGAAAGTGAAATTTAGCATCCCTATTAAAGTATGATCTGCTGCTGTTCCGGCAGAAACTACAGACACATTTTTTCTATCTTTCTCATCATCCGAATACATTTCGTGAAGCACCTCTCCCAACACATGACTATCGATTGGTTCTTCGGGAGCTTCTATAATTTCAACCTTACCGTTTACACCATCAATAAAAACAATAACTTCCTTATCAGCTTTACCTTGAATTTCTACAGCATCAAATCCTGCAAATTTCGAAAAAGGGCCAAAATGACCTCCTACATTAGAATCCATAACAGAATCTGTCTGTGGAGATATGGATACAACTAAAGCTTTCCCTGTTCCTGAATACTGAGTAATACCACAAACAGGACCTCCTGCAATTACAATTTCGTTTTCAGGATCATTCCACTTAGTATCTGGTTTTGTTCCATCCCATAAAAGACGCAAGCCATAACCTTTTCCTCCAATAAACTTATCTTTCATTTCCTGAGAAACAGGTTTTTCCTTTATTTCATTAGAACCTACATTAATATATAAAGTACGATCATTATACCCTTTATCTATAGGACGAAGTTCATACTTCCATTCATTTAAAAGCTTATGAGCTTCTTTCATCTTTTGAATATCCATATCTATTTTATTTTTAGTTTATTTTTTCTTTAAGCGCCTTGAAGCTATAAAAATATAATCTGCATTCAAAGTATAAAATGACTTAAATCAATATGTTATCGTATGCATATCGACTCTCCGAACGCTCTCTTTCAAAACACCAATGAATATGAAGACTTTAAGCCCAATAGTATATATATTCTTTTAAAAGAGATTTTATTTTTACCAAATTCTTTATTAAAAACAATAAATTTTGTATCATCGAAACAATTAATACCAAATGGATTTCAAGATGAGGGATTCATAAAAATGAATAATTTTTGTCTTAGACGCGACGAAAAAGTAAAAGATAGCCGAGTTACCTTGCAACTTTTTTGGCAATGTATAAGGCAAAAAGAAATATTTTTATTACTCATTTTGATGTTCTTTTATAACTATCACAAAATATTGATAAAAACAGTATCATCATGTTAGAACCTATTGAATTTTTTTACGAGAAATACGGAATTGATTTGAAAAGTATAAATCAAATTATTTGTGGGAAAAAATACATTGCGGTTTGGTTAAAAAATGGACAAATTGGTGTTTGTGCCACCCTGAATAATTATGTTAACATTGAGGTTAGAGATTTACGATTTCCTGATTTGAATAACATACAACATCGAATTGTGCTAAACGCTTATTATAATGCTATTTTCAATTATCAGAATAAATACGATACTACTATTGATATTTTTGATAAGATTAATTTTTCGAAATACAAAAAGATAGTCATGATTGGATTTTTTCGCTCTCTAGTCGATAAATTCAATAAAGAAAATATTAAACTAAAAGTATTTGATAAAACCGAAGAAGATTCATTCTTAACAGATATGCAACTTCAATTAAGCGAAGTTGCTAAAGCTGATGCTTTAATTTTATCTGCAACTTCTATTTTTAACAAAACTTTCATGCAACTAATCAATTCCACAAATACAAATTGTGATACCTACACTCTTGGCCCATCAAACATTTTAAATCCAGAAATGTTTCAATACCGCAATACTAAAGTTCTGTTCGGGACTACTTTTGACCTTAACGATGTTAATACTTTAAAAATTATTCAAATGGGAGGAGGAACAAAACAGTTTTTACCTTTCATGAATAAAGTATTTTTAAAACCAGTATAGAATTATGACTTTTGAAGAAATTAAATCAAAATTAAAACTGTTTACAGTAGGAATTGCTGGAGCTGGAGGCTTAGGCTCAAACTGTGCTATAGCACTAGCTAGGGTCGGAATAGGTAAAATAATTATTTCTGATTTTGATATTGTCGATGAAACAAACCTTAATAGACAATATTTCTTTAGAAATCAGTTAGGGATAAAAAAAGTTATTGCTTTAAAAGAAAATATCTTAAAAATAGATCCTACCATTGAAATTTTAACAAATGATTTAAAGTTAGATCAAACCAACTTTCCTGAAATTTACAAAGAATGTGATGTCATTGTCGAAGCTTTTGATTTAGCCGAGATGAAACAGATGCTTATCGAAACCTGTATTACTAATTTCCCAGATAAACCAATTGTTTTAGGTCTCGGAATGGCTGGATATGGTAAAAACAACCTAATAAAATTTCGACAATCAGAAAATTTATATATTTGCGGAGATGAACAATCTGAAATTGGGATAAACAATCCTCCTTTAGCTCCTCGTGTTGGAATGGTTGCCAACATGCAAGCAAATACAGTTCTCGAAATACTTTTAAACAAATAACATGAAAATAACATTAAACAATCGGATTGAATTATTTGAACAAAACAAAATAACTATTTCGGAATTACTTAAACTTAAAAAGTTTACTTTTAAAATGCTTGTAATAAAAGTTAATGGAGAACTGGTAAAAAAAAATAACTATAATACATTTGAAATAAACGACGGAGATAATATTACCGTTTTACACCTTGTTAGTGGAGGGTAATAAAATAATATTTATTTGCTTTAGTTTTAAAATTCGAATATCATTGTATAAACTATTTTTATTTTAAATGACAACTTTAACTATCTGGAAAAAAATACACCCTTTTATTAAGAACAAATTTATTCTTACAATACTTATATTTATTGTTTGGCTTTTATTTTTTGATAAGAATAACCTTCTTGACAGAGCTAAGGAATTAAATCATTCGAGACAACTCAAAAATGACAAGAAATACTATATTGAACGAATTGAGAAAGATTCAAAAAGATTAAACCAATTAAAAACAAGCAATAAAAATCTCGAAAAATTTGCCCGCGAACAATATCTAATGAAAAAAACAAACGAAGATATTTTTATTGTTGTTGAAACAGACTAATCCAAATTTCGATACAGTTCTAACATTTGATAAATATTAAGCTCATCTACCTTCTTATCTTTTCGCCTTAATAAAATTTTGCTCTCTTCAATTAATAATTTCTTGTTGAAAGAAGTATCATGAGCAAAGTTTAAATACTTTAATACCCTAAAAGCATCAAACCAGTTATAAAAACGTTTTTTAAAACTTTTTATATTCGAACTATTAGCATTTATCTCCTCTAATGCTAATTTAAAGTCATTAATATCAAGAAACTCTTTTAAGCAAACAGGGAATTTCCCACAAACAACTTCTAATTGTTTTTTTCCAATTTTAAAAAGAGATTCAACCTGCTCAAAAAGTATCTTTAATTCCAGAAAACTTTTGAAACTATAAGTTAAAAAAGGTTTATCCTTTAAATTAATAATCTGTTTAACCATTGGACCTGTCCCAAAAGGAACTCTATCTGATATCCTTGAAGAAGGATAAACACATGTAGAATTTATCTCAAAGCAATTACCCAAAGGAAAAATTTTATGTAGAAAATAAAAATCTTCTCCTGCTTGCTTCCTATTCATGCCTCCCTGCTTTACATAAGTTTTTGCGTTCACTACAAAAGCCGAACCTATTGTAAAGAAGGAATAAGGAAACCCTGTATATTCTAATGATTTTTTATAATACCAAAGATAAAGCTCATAAGTTGTTATCGCATTATATATTTCATCATTAAATTCGACTCCTTCTAATAAATGTTCAAAATATATCGTAGCAGCATTCGTTTTAGGTTTTTTATTGAAATGATTTTCAAGCTCAACAAAATAATTAGCTTTCACTAAAGAATCAGCATCTAACGAAACAATTATTCCTTTATCATTATCTATTTTATTAAATCGACAAACAGCCTGATCCATTCCTATTTTTCTTGCAAGTCCAGCTCCGGCAAACTTTTTAGGAAGATTTGTTTCATGCAATAAAAAAAAACGAAACTCTGAAGTTTCGTTCTTGCTTACCCACTTCAAAGTTTCGTTATATGTTTCTATATTTTGTTGCTTTATTCTTTCAGAACTAATCTCTGAAGAATTAATCACAATAATAACCTCTATAGAATCTTTTATCTTTTTGGTTTGCTTTAATGATTCTAAAGTTTCAATAAGATTAAATTCATTAAAACAAGGAATTACTACAATATATTTAAGATTTTTATTAGGCTTATCCGTAATTTTTACCTGAAAATCTTTTAGCCTTTTAAAATAAAAATCAGCAAACCCCATTTACTTTTTAGCCTTAGTATAAGCCTCATTTAAGCCATTCAATACATCTTCTGTTATATCTAAAGCTTCATCAGTATATAACAACTGACCTCCAAAAGAATTACTAAATATATATTTGTAGTTGTATTCTGCATTATACTCTTTTAAGAACTCCATAATCTCATTCAAAACCTGACGATACATCACTCGTTCTTCTTCAGCTAACTGCATTGCTAAATTATCTCTGGTAGCATATAATTCTTGCTCTTTTTTTGCCAATTCTTGTTGTACCATTTGAGCTTTAGTACGAGTAATTAAACCTTTGCTTACTTTAGTTTGAAAATCTCGAACTTCTTTCTCAAAACTTTGCGATTTTACTTGCAGTTCAACTTCTGATTCATTTTTCTTTTGAGTTAATTCTTCTTTTCGATCTATAAACAAATCATAAGCAGCAACTAAGGAATCAATATTGACATATGCTATTTCATAGTCTCTATCAATTGCTTTTTCTGTTTTATGCTTGTTAGTTCCTACTTTTGATGATTTGCCTGAGAAATGTAAAAAATAAATTCCTGCAACAGCAACTATCAAAACAATATTTAACCCAAGAGAAAGTTTTTTCATAATTAATTCATTTAAGTTTACTCGTTATTTTTCTAAAGCAAATATAATTGAAAATTATATACTAAAAGTAATTTAACTCTTAATAGGTAAAACTTTTATTTAATATCGAGGTATTAAAATGACGGACAAGGAATGGATCTTCGTCTGGATCTTTTTGTAACACCTTGAAAAAACAAGTAATTGATCGATATTTCATGTGTTCCTCCAGTAAATCCTACCAAATTAGAAATAGTTAAATCATAACTATATCCTATACTAAATTGATCTATTTTAAATCCAGCAAGAAATGCCACTGCATCACTACTTCTTAATTCTTTAAAAACAGGGATACCTCTATACCATACACCTATCACAAGAGGCATTTGATACCAATATAAGCCCAAATCAAGTTGCGAAAATCCACCTTGCGTTTTAAATATAAAAGAAGGACTTATGCTTTGCCCACTAGCCCAATTATATCTATCAAAAATAGGAATCTTTGTTCCTCCATAAATTGTAAACTTAAAATCTTCTTCAAAAACCTTTCCTGTTAATGATCTATTTGGCTTAAGCATTCGATCCCAAGTAAAACCAGCCCAAATTCTTTTATTATATGCTAAAACGGAAAAAGAAGCATCAACATCTACTTTTTTCTCTAAAGTAAGATCAGCTGCACTTCCTGTTGTTGTCTGGCTAATCAACGCATCATAAAATTCTAATTCATCAAAATCTAAATTTCGTTGAGTATAAAAAAATGATAATCCAGGACTAATCCTCCAACCGTTGCGAAAAGCAAATTTATATGCATATGAAAATCCAATATTAGTTGTAGACAAAGCTGACATTCCTGCCTGCTCCCTAAACATTAACAATCCAAGACCACTTTTTAAATGAGGGAAAAAATGATCATATGATAATAGATACGATTGAAATGTCTTTGATAATGCGGGCCATTGATTTCTATAATTAATAGTAATTCGATCTCCGTCTGTCGAACCCGTAAATGAGGGAGATAAATACAAAGGAGAAGCATAAAATTGCGAAAACTGCGAATCTTGAGCAAATCCTATCTTAAAATTTATAATAATTAAAATAAATAATATATATATTTTCTTCACAATTAAATTCTTTACTTATGTAAATGTATTAAATTATTTTATTTCATTCAAGCACCCCAATTCACTACAAACTAATATATTAAAGTGACATCTCCAGCTTTCTCAAATGCTTTCCCATTAGTAAATTTTCCTTTAGCTTTCCATACATACACATCTGGCTTTGCTAATTTACCATTTATTTTTCCATCCCAACCTTCTTCAACATCTTTTGTTGTAAATATTAATTCACCCCAACGATTATAAATCCACAACTGAAAATCAAGTACAGTACTAGTTATCGGTCTGAACTTTTGATTTTCTATAATTTTTGGATCATTAGGAGTAAATGCATTAGGGAATCGTATTTCTCCTGCTCCTATTATTTCAAGTTCTCCTGATATTGTCATACTATCAACACATCCATTTACAGTTGTCGACTTCAACTTGACATCATATTTACCAAGCTCAGAATACTGATGTACAACATCTCTTTCGTATGCTTTTTCACCATCTCCAAAATCCCAAGTATAACCACAGGTATCGGTATCTAAGCATTTTGATAAATTAACAAACTCCACTCGAGCAGTTCTTGATGTTGCATTTAACATAGATTTTTTAGGCAAAATTTCGAAATTAACCTCAGGATTTGGAAAAGCAACAATATTCTTATACACATAATCTTGCCCCGCCCCCTCATTACTTATCGCTGTCAACTTCACACTATGCATTCCTGCATCAAATGTATACACTTGTCTCATTCCTGTATATTCAACTCCATCACCAAAATCCCAAACATAACTATAATCTTCATCGTATGGCGAACGACGAGCTGTAAATTCTACAGTTAATGGTTCACACCCCTCAACAACACTTCGATCAAAATCAGCATTTACTAAAGGAGGCAGAATTTCAACACTTGAAGAAACAGTATCTCTACAAGGACTTGTTTGACTTTCGGCGGTCAATATAATCTTCTTAGTTCCCCAATGTTCATATTCAAAGGTATTAGGTTCGTTAACTGTAGATGTCGAATTGTTTATATCTCCAAATTGCCATAAGAAATTCCATGGTCCTGGATTAGTTCTATTGTCTATACCAACAGTATTCGAAGGAAATCTTTGCGAACCTGGACCTACAAAAAACTCAGCTTGAGGTTGAGCATAAGAAACTACATTCTTCACTATTGTATCACTACACTCATACTGTGAAGCTGCAATTAAACGAATTGCATATGTACGATCCATAGGCCATGTATTATCAAATCGATGCGATGGATTTTCTTCATTCGAAGTTCCACCATCATCAAAATCCCAAGTAAAATATTCTGCTGGAGCGGATGATACTGAAGCATCAAAACTTACCTCGAAAGGACTACAACCTGCTGTATCCGAAGGAGAATTCCCTATAGCAAAATCAGCTATAACTCTAGGAAAAACATTTAAAGTCAACCTAGTACTATCAGAGCAACCATGAACAGTACTTACCCAAAATTCTAATTCGTAATTCTGAACAACGTTAACTAAATTATTTTGATACGAATAGTTATCTAAAAATGCATCTGTAGTATTTGTTGTGCCATCTCCAAAACGCCACTCAAACATATCTTCACCTACTGATTGTTTTAACAAATCAGTTACCAATGGAGGACATGAAGATGTTTCTGTTATAGAGAATCTAGACAATGGCTTATGATAAACTGTAACACTTTGTGTTATTGAGTCAGCACAATTATGAGGTGATTCTACTAACAATTTTATATTATAATTTAAATCATTAGTTCTACTTGGGTTATAGAAAATGTTAGATGGGCTAGTAGCACTAGAACTAGCTCCATCACCAAAACTCCAAATATACCTAGTTCCTGTAGGAACTAAAGAAGTATTTGTAAAATTAACAGTTAAAGGATTACATCCTTGAGCTATGTTCATATTATAACCAGAAACAACATCCTCAAATACTTCTACTGTATCAATATAGGTAGAAACACAACCATGAGGATTTGTTGCAGTTAATTTTACCTGATAATCTCTTACATTAAAATGATCTGTATTATTATAAGTATGTGTAAA
>JAKSCO010000150.1 GCA_022360575.1 Bacteroidales bacterium
ACGAGTAAAACTAGCATCCTTTTTAAGTAAAGAAGAAGCAAAACAATCAACCTTATTTGTGTTTGATGAACCTACTACTGGACTGCATTTTCATGATATTCGGAAATTGCTGGATGCCTTTAATGCTTTAATAGCACGAGGCAATAGTATCCTGATTATTGAGCATAATCTTGAAATTATAAAATCGGCTGACTGGATTATTGATTTAGGTCCTGAAGGAGGTAAGAATGGAGGAAATATCATTTTTTAAGGAACTCCTGAAGATTTAGTTCGTGAAAAAAAATCGTATACGGGGAAATATTTACAAGAGAAACTAATATAGGTTTTATTTAATCCTTTGTTTTTTGCTAAGAATATTATACCAAAAGGAAAAACTCAAAACCCAGTGTCGAGAGTATTTTACCAAAAGGAAAAACTCAAATCCAGCGTCGAGAGCATTTTGCTGAAAAGAAAAACAAGAACCATCTTTTAGCTTATTCAAAACAATCATTAATTAAACACTAGACACTAACTACTTACATCATGCAGTAATTTAAATTGCAAGATCGAACAAAACACATATCTTTGCGTCGTATAAGTATATACAAAACAAATGAAAAGAGTTTTAGGAGTCATATTATCAGTAATCTATTTTTTGCTTTCGACAAGTGCTGCTATAAGTATGCATTATTGCAGAGGAGAACTAAAGAATATTGATTTTTATTCGCAAATAAATGTATGTTGTTGCGATCAGGATACTCCTAATGCCTGTTGCGAAAATGATACATTTGTTTTAAAGTTAGAAACCGATCAAAATTGTGTTTCTGAAAATAGGATACTTCCGAAACAAGTAGTTCTGTCTATTATACAGGGGAATAATATAGAAATAATAACCGAGGCTGAACACAGCAATACATACTATCCTATTGTTGTTTTACCTCCTAAGCTAGAACCTATTTGGTTGCTTAATTGCTCTCTTACGTTTTACGGATAATTTTATTCTTTATCTGAGTAAATCTAATATCAGATTGTATTTTAAACTAAATCAGAATAAATTAATTAAACCACAAAAAGCGATGTCTGATTTATAAACAAAAAGAAGAAATTATAACACAAGCTGTATCATAACTATTTAGTAAAAGTGTATAGGTATAGCATAAATTCGGAACATATGAAAACAATTAAGCAGATGAGCTATTTTATATCGAGAATCAAATCATTACAAAATAAGAATATAGCAAATCAGAAATACTGGAATATTTTTGCAATGGGACTTTTAAGAGCCACAATGGTATTATTTATTTTCAGTTTTTTTAGTTTTAATGTATCAGCACAACAAAAAGAAAAGAAGGTAAAAACTGTTAAGTTTGAAGTGAAAGGCGTTTGTGATATGTGTAAAAAACGCATTGAAAATGCTGCTTTAATAAAAGGTGTAAAATGGGTTGAGTGGGACAAAGCCACAGATACATTAACTGTAATTTATAAGCCAAGCAAGGTTAAGCTTATAAAGATACATGAATCGATTGCCGAAGCAGGACATACTACCGACAAAGTAAAATGTAATTTAGAAGCTTACAAAAAATTGCCTCCGTGCTGCGCATATATGGGCGATGTAGAGAAACATTAAGTTAAAGATGTTTCGATTAGTTAGTTTTTTATTGCTTTTAACTTTCTCGCACATAGTTTTGGCGCAGCAAAACATTATGTACTTAAAAGGAAAAGTTTATGAGCAAAAAAACGAAGATAAAATTCCAATAATTGGAGCAAATATTTATTGGAGTAATACAACTGTAGGAACCACTACAGATATAAATGGAAATTTTAAGCTAACAAAACTAAAAACATCAAATAGTTTAGTTGTAAGCTATGTTGGTTATAAAAACGATACTATAAAAGTTGAAAATAAAGATTATTTAGAAATCCTTTTAAAAGGAAATATCGAACTCGACGAGGTTAGTATTACTTACAGGCGAAATACGAGCGAAGTGAGTTTGCTTGAATCGCTTAATACAACAATAGTAGGCGAGCAAGAGCTACTAAAAGCTGCTTGCTGTAATTTAAGCGAGAGTTTTGAAACAAATCCTTCTGTTGATGTTTCGTTTACGGATGCTGTTACCGGAACACGCCAAATTCAGATGTTAGGATTAGCTGGTCCGTATACTCAGATTACTCGCGAGAATATGCCCGACATAAGAGGTTTGTCATCTGTTTTTGGGTTAACTTATATTCCTGGGACATGGATTGAAAGTATTCATCTGAACAAAGGAGCCGGAACAGTAATTAATGGATACGAGAGTATTGCCGGGCAAATAGATGTTAACTTAAGAAATCCATCTACAATGGATCGCTTGTATTTAAATCTTTATACCAATCAACGAGGACGTGTTGAGCTTAATGCAAACGCAAAAGCAAGTGTTGGCAAAAAGTGGAATACCGGATTATTGTTACATGGGATGAATAATTTGATAAAGAACGATCATAACGGTGATAATTTCTTAGATCATCCTATTGGGGAACAATATGTTTTTTTAAACCGATGGGAGTTACGCAACAACAATGGTTTACACTTTCAGGTTGGTGTAAAAGGAACTTATATTGACAAAACCGGAGGTGAGAAGAACTTTGAATCGGCAAATAGGAATACGACACAAGCATGGGGTACAAACATAAAAACTGAGAGGTACGAAGCATGGGCAAAACTGGGTAAGGTAAATACTAAAAAGCCATGGCAAAGTGTGGGATTTCAGGTTTCGGGTGCCACACACAATCAGAAATCTTATTTTGGGTTGCGAGATTATAATGCATCTCAGAATACTTTTTATTCTAATCTGATATTTCAATCAATAATTAAGAATACAAATCATAAGTTTAAAACAGGTTTGAGTTTTATATACGATGATTATAAAGAGGAGTTTAATACGGTTAATTATGATAGATTAGAATATGTTCCGGGAGCCTTTTTTGAATATACATTCAATTACTCGGACAAATTTGATGTTGTAGCTGGATTAAGAGGAGATTTTCATAATGAATATGGAGCCTTTTTAACGCCACGTCTTCATTTACGGTATTTGATAGGCGAAAAGACAACACTGCGAGCTTCGGGTGGAAGAGGCTTGCGATCGGCCAATATTATTGCCGAAAACATAGGGTTATTAGCTAGTTCGCGTAGATTTATAATAAAAGGCGACAATAGTGATAAGCCATATGGATTGAACCCGGAAATAGCATGGAATTACGGATTGAATTTAACACATAAGTTTACTCTTGATTATAGAAACGGAAGTTTAAGTTTAGATTTTTATCGTACCACCTTCGAGAATCAAATTGTGGTTGATATAGATCAGAATCCGCAACAAGCAGTATTTTATAATTTAAAGGGAGATTCATATTCAAATAGTTTTCAGGCTCAGGTAGATTACGAATTGATTAAACGACTTGATTTTAGAGTAGCATACAGATGGTATGATGTAAAAACAACTTACAATGGGAAATTAAAAAAGAAACCATTGTTAGCACAACATCGAGCTTTTATAAATTTGGCTTATCATACTCGTAAATACTGGAGTTTTGATTATACTATAAACTGGCAGGGAAAAAAACGAATTCCTGATTTGAGTTCGAATCCTGTCGAATATCAGCGCGATGAATATTCGCCTAGTTTTTTCTTAATGAATGCTCAGATAAGTAAAAGATGGCGACAAAAATTTGATGTTTACCTTGGGGTTGAAAATATCTTGAATTACAGACAAGATAATCCGATTATTTCGAGTAACAATCCTTTTAGTAGTTATTTTGATAGTTCGCTTATTTGGGGTCCTGTAAACGGGCGTAATATTTATATTGGCTTTCGATATAAGATAAGATAACAAGATATAATGAATAAAGAGAAGCTGTCTCCTATCCTTTCGGAGACAGCTTTTTTCTTTATGCTCAATTGTATGCCTCTGTGAATATTCGGATTAATTATTTATGCTTGTAATCGTTTGTGGCTTGCTTCTTGTTCTTGGTGGGTTGCTTCGAGACATTCTTCCGTTGCTTCCAGTCGTTTTTCTTTTGCTTCGAGGCTTTGGTGGGTTGCTTCCAATTGTTTGTGGCTTGCTTCTTGTTCTTGGTGGGTTGCTTCTCTATCTTCTTGTTCTGCTTCTAGTCGTTCTTCTGTTGCTTTGCTCACAAGCCACAAGTCACAGACTTGCGGCAGTAGAGGGGAGAGGTAAGGAGACAGCTTTTCATCTTATTAAGCCATTTTAGGAATATTACACACTCCTTCTTGTGACTTTTCTGTTCCTTCCTGTTGCCGGTGTGTTGCCTCACAAGCCACAAGTCACAGACTTTCGGCAATGGAGGGACTTTTCTATTCCTTCGAGTGTTTGGCTATTCCTTATGATGACTTTTCAGCTCCTTCGGGTTGCTTTTGTATTTCTGACACTGTCTCTTCTGTTCCTTCTGGTTAAAAAGAGAAGAGCTGATCTTTTCAGAACAGCTCTTTTATATATTATCCACCGAAATCATCAAAAGCGAGCATTTCGTCGGGGATTCCTAAATCGTATATCATTTTCTGAACGGCATCGTTCATTACTGGAGGCCCACACAAATAGAATTCTATTTCTTCGGGTTCGTCATGTTTACTTAAATATTCGTTGTAAACAATTTGATGTATAAACCCAGTGTATCCTGTCCAATTATCTTCTTCTTTAGGTTCGGACAATGCAATATTAAACGAGAAGTTAGGAAATTCTTTTTCGATTTTTCTGAATTCATCTTCGTAGAATACTTCTCTTTTTGAACGTGCACCATACCAATACGACACTTTTCGTCCTGTTTTCAGGGTATGAAACAAGTGGAATATATGTGAGCGTAAAGGAGCCATTCCGGCGCCACCTCCAATATATAGCATTTCGCGTTGAGTTTCTTTAATAAAGAATTCTCCGTATGGGCCACTAATAGTAACCTTATCGCCGGGCTTACGCGAGAAAATATACGACGAACATACTCCGGGGTTAAGCTTTTGGAAAGCACCTCTAGCTCTATCCCAAGGAGGTGTAGCAATACGTATATTTAATTTTATAATATTTCCTTCGCCAGGATGATTTGCCATTGAATATGCACGGTATGTTTCTTCGGGATTTTTCATTTTTAAATCCCACATCTTAAACTGATCCCATTCTTCTTTGAATTGTTGTTCTACATCCATGTCTTTAAAATCGACATTAAGCTTTGGGACATCAATTTGGATGTATCCTCCTGATTTAAAATTAAGAGTTTCGCCTTCGGGAAGCTTAACCACAAATTCTTTAATGAAAGTAGCAACATTTTTATTTGATATAACTTCGCATTCCCATTTTTTAATGCCCATTACTTCTTCTGGGACATTAATTTTCATATCGTTTCGCACTTTCACCTGACACCCCAAGCGCCAATTATTTTGAGCTTCTTTACGAGTAAAGAAACCTGTTTCGGTTGGTAGTATGGTGCCACCGCCTTCGGTTACCTGACATTTACACATTCCGCATGTTCCGCCACCACCACAAGCCGAAGGTAGAAATACTCCACTATTGGATAAAGTAGTAAGCACAGTACTACCTGGATCAATTTCTAATTCTTTTTCGTCGTTAATTGTTAATTTAACTTTACCCTGAGGGGTAAGTTTTTTTCTGGCAAATAACAAAACCATAACTAATGCCAGAATTAAAATTAAAAAGATAGCGACACTTAAAAGGATTACTGTAATATTTGATGTAAGTAATATCATTTTAAATTGTTTTTCTATGATTGATTTTTAGTTTATGATTATAATTTTATACCCATAAACCCCATAAAAGCAATCCCCATTAAACCTGTTATTATAAACGTAATACCTAAGCCTTTTAAAGGATCAGGAATATTCGAATATCTAATTTTTTCTCTGATAGCAGCAATACCAACAATAGCTAAAAACCAACCTACACCAGAGCCTAATCCAAAGGCTGTAGCTTCGGCAATATTATTATATGCACGCTCTTGCATAAACAATGATCCACCTAAGATAGCGCAATTAACAGCTATTAATGGTAAGAATATCCCTAGCGAACTATATAAGGCAGGCGAAAATTTCTCGATAATCATTTCGACAAGCTGTACCATTGAAGCAATTACTGCAATAAAAATAATAAAGCTAAGAAAGCTTAAATCAACATCGGCAAAGCTGGGATCTAACCAGGTTAAAGCACCTTCTTTTAACAAAAAATTTTCGATTAAATAATCAACAGGAACAGTAAATCCTAGGACAAAAATTACAGCAATACCTAATCCGGTTGATGTTTTTACAGTTTTTGATACAGCTAAGTAAGAACACATACCTAAGAAATAGGCAAATATCATATTATCGATAAAAACTGATTTAACAAATATATTTACTAAGTTTTCCATTTTGTTTTATTTAATTCGATTCAACCAATTTTTTATTCTTAGCTCTTTGTATCCAAATAATAGCTCCAACGACAATAAGAGCCATAGGAGGAAGAATCATTAATCCGTTATTTTCGTAACCAAAATCGTAAAAGCTTTTTGGTATTACCTGATATCCCCAAACTGTACCCGAACCTAGTAACTCTCTGAAAAAAGCTACTATTACAAGTATTACTCCGTATCCGGTAGCATTTCCGATACCATCTAATAAGGACTGCCAAGGCTTGTTACTTAAAGCAAAAGCTTCGAGACGTCCCATAATAATACAGTTTGTTATTATAAGTCCAACAAAAACTGAAAGCTGTTTACTAATATCAAATAAAAATGCTTTTAAAACCTGATCGACTAAGATAACCATTGAAGCAATAACAACTAATTGAACAATAATTCTTATTCGCGAAGGGATTGTTTTTCGTAATAAAGAAATTACGACATTTGATACGGCCATAACAATAACAACAGATAAAGCCATAACAAATGCTGGTTTTAATTTAACAGTAACTGCTAATGCCGAACAAATACCTAAAACCTGAACCGTGATAGGATTGCTATCATTTAAAGGCTCGGTTAACAATTTTATGTTTTTGCCCGAAAAAAGAGGTTCTTTTTCTGCACTCATTATATATTTGTTTTAATATTTTTAAAATACGATTTATAACTGCTTAAACAATCTTTTAGCATTTGATCGACCCCGTTGCTAGTAATTGTTCCTCCGGAAATACCATCTACTTCGTATTTCGAGTTTGGGTTGGCAGTTCCACCTTTTAACACACTAACAGAAACAAATTTATTTTGCTCGTCATAAATTTGTTTGTCGAAAAACTGAGATTGAAATTCTTTTGTTTCTATCTCGGCACCTAGTCCGGGAGTTTCGCCTTTATGACTAAAATTTGCTCCATAAATAGTTGACAAATCTTGTTTTAAAGCTACATAACCCCAGATAGGACCCCAAAGACCTTTTCCGTATACAGGAATTATGTATTGTTTAACACCTTTTATTTCGCTAATAAATATGGGCAAATTTCTTTCGTTGATAGGTTTTGCCAATTCTTTTTTCATATCTACTTTAAAAGCATTTACATCAACATTTTTTTGTCCATTCACATTCACTGCAAAACTTTCTTTGATGTATTTTGCATAAAGAGTTTCGGCATTTTCGGCAGTACTCTCGATATTTATAGAGGTTAAAATATTTTGTTTTTTATTGATTTCTATATTTTTCTTTTGATATGGTTGTAATGTAATTGCTGCTCCGGATAATAAGGCTGCAACGATAATTACCATAACTGCCGAAAAAATAAAGATGTATGTATTACTATATGATTTCATATTTGCGATAATTTAACTTAGACCTTTGCTCTTTTTAATCGTTTTTTAATATTTCCTTCAATTACATAATGATCTATTAAAGGAGCAAAAACATTCATTAATAGAATTGCTAACATCATACCCTCGGGGTAAGCAGGATTTATTACACGAATAAGTATTGCAAAAAATCCTATTAAGAATCCATAAATAATTTTTCCTTTAGCTGTTTGAGCAGCCGAAACAGGATCGGTAGCCATGAATACTGCACCAAATGCAAAACCACCTAATAATAAATGTTCCCATGCCGGAATTTCCATAAATGGATTGACAGCAAAGAGATTAAAAATTAATCCCATTACCAAACCTCCGACAACAGTAGAAATCATTATTCGAGCACTACCTATTCCTGTAAAAAGGAGTATTGCTGCTCCGATAAGAATAGCCAAAGTAGATGTTTCTCCTATAGATCCGGGAATTATTCCGAGAAACATATCTGAGACACTTGGTAGGTTAGATATATTTCCGGCTGCAGCATCGGCAAGCGGAGTAGCTCCAGTATAAGAATCTATAATTCCTTCGCCCGACATCATTCCATGTGTCCAAACCTCGTTGCCCGACATATACGACGGATAAGCAAAAAACAAGAAAGCTCTGGCTGTGAGTGCCGGATTTAAAATATTCATTCCGGTACCACCAAAAACTTCTTTTCCTATAACTACAGCAAAAGCTGTTGCTAATGCCACCATCCATAAAGGGACATCTACGGGTAGCACAAGAGGAATAAGCATTCCTGAAACTAAAAAACCTTCGTTTACTTCATGTCCTCGATACTGAGCAAACGCAAACTCGATACCTAGTCCAACAAGATACGAAACAATAATAATTGGGAATACTCTAAGAAATCCCAGCCAAAAAAGTTCAAACATGGTACCTTCTTGACCTGTTGCTTTAAAATGATGAAAACCGACATTCCACATTCCGAAAATAACTGTTGGCAATAAAGCAAAAACAACTATAGCCATAGTTCTTTTCATGTCGATCGAATCTCTAATATGAGCACCTTTAGATGTTACTTTATCAGGAACAAACATAAAAGTTTCGAAAGCATCGAATGTAGAGTGAAGTTTTTCGAACTTACCTCCTTTTTCGAAGTGAGGTTTTATTTTATCTAAATATCTTCTTAATGATTTCATTAATCGATGTATTTTATATTTTTGTTTATGCTTATTAACTCATTTCTTTTCTCATCAAATCGAGGCCTTTACGAATAATTGACTGAACCTCGGTTTTTGATGTACACACATATTCGCAAAGAGCAAAATCTTCTTCGTCGACCTCATAAATTCCGAGCTGTTCCATTTTATCAATATCTTCAACTAAAATTGCTTTTATTAATTGAACAGGGAAAATGTTCATTGGAAATACTTTTTCGTATTCGCCAGTAATAACATAAGCTCTATTACCTCCATTGAAATTTGTATCTAAACAATATTTTCGATCGGGAAGCAACCACGAAAGTAAAGCTCTTGATGCTGTATATTTTTTAAAACCAGGTTTTGCCCAACCAAAGAACTCATGATGTTTTCCTTCGGGAATTATTGTTATTTGACTATCGTAAAAACTAACAAAACCACTTTTCGATATTTTTGTTCCGGTTAAAACATTTCCGCTGATATATCTTAACTCTCCTTCGGTCACATTATTTTCGATCAAGTTCTTAATCGAAGTTCCATTTATTATTTTATAATATATCGGATTTTTGACTTCGGATCCCGAAACAGCAATAATCTTGGTTGCATCATAGATTCGTTTCTCGAACAAACGCCCTATTGTTATTATCTCTTGAGGATATATATACCAAACGATATCTCCTTTATTAATAGGATCGATCTTATTAATCTGTACTCCGACATTGCCTGTAGGGTGAGGTCCTGTAAATTTATTAATCGCCACACCTTTAGCCTTACTATAAGTTTCGGCAGCAGGATAATCGGCATTTATGTTAAGATGTATGGAACTATTGGTTAGTTTGGATAAAACATCAATTCCTTTCTGAAAATCAGATTTCGAATCTTGAACAATATAGTCCATGTCGGGAGCCAAAGGAGCAGTATCAAAAGCTGAAATAAAGATTGCTTTAGGATCATCATTCGGATCGGCTATAGTAGAATAGGGACGCTGACGTATAGAAGCCCACAATCCACTTTTTTGAAGTATTTCTACTACCTCATCGCGCGATAAATTTTCTAATTCGTCTATTTCAAAATTCTCATATTCGATCTCTAAGTCAGCCTTAATTACAATTTCAAGAATAACTCTTCGTTCGCCTCTTGTAATCTCGGTTATTTCTCCACTAACAGGTGCTGTAAACTGAACCTCTGGTTGAAATTTATCAAAAAACACTGGAGTTCCTGCTTTTACTCTATCTCCAACCTTCACAAGCAATTTTGGGCGAATACCTTTAAAATCAGTAGGCTTTATTGCATAAAACTGTGCCCGATTAGCTTTTTTAATCACTTTTTCGGCAGTTCCAAGCATACTAATGTTTAATCCTTTTTTGATTTTTATAACTTTCGACATGCTAAGCTGTTATATTGATTTTTTATTTAAGTTAACCATTTCTACTTAATAATGCTTTAACAAACATTATAAATTAATATTTTCATGCTAATACAACTTGGTTAAAAGGTTTTTGTTTACAAAAAACACGAAAAAATTATTTCTAAAATTCTTTTTTATTCAATAAGAAACTTTCTAATAATTCGATTGTTTGAAATCCCCTATATTAAACCTATTTAGCGCCAGCAAATTTAAACTTATTTTTATATAAGCATATTTTTTTATTAAATAATACCAAAAGAACATCAAGATGAAGGGTTTGTAAAAATAGTAAATCTAAATTATCCTTTCTCGCTGATCTCTTTAAGAGCTGCTTTGTCTTTTATGTTCATAAATCCATTTTTATTTTCGATAACCTCGGCTAACTTAAACTCTTTAAGAGTTCTTACAACACTCATCATAGACATACCTGTAAAATTTGCTAAATCTTTTCGAGACAAAATCATTTTAAACTGATTCGAATCAAATATATCTTCGGACAAATACAACAAAGCATCGGCTACCCTACCATTCATTTGTTTTTGAGTTAAACTGGCCATTTTATCGAAAAACTGAAGAAAACTTTTATTAAGTAGAGTTATTATATTTTCAGAAAATAACGAGTTTTGATGAATCAATTTCTCAATAGCACTTCTTTCGATCGAACATACTGTAGTTTCGTCTAAGGCAGCAACCGAAAAACGAGAAATATTATCTTTATTAAACAAAGAAGACAACCCGATTAATCTCCCCGACGGAATAACGTCTAAAATTAGGCTATTATCAATATCTGTTTCTTTATATATTTTTGCATATCCAGATTTTATATACATTACATGAGTAACAAAAGTTCCTTGTTTTGAAACAATCTCACCTTTCTTAAATCGGATCTGAACTTTATTCTCATTTATCAAGGCTAATTCATCAGTATTAAGTGAATCAAAACACACAAATTTTAACTTACAATCGGTGCATTCATCTTTTCGAGGTCCCATATTCATTGCGTTTTTGGGTGTAAAGATAAAATCTTTATTTGCAATCCTGACACTGAATTACAAAACAGAGTCTTTTTCGAGACTCTGAATTATGAACTTTATTATATTTAAAATTTTATACCAAAAGAACATCAACTTCGCTTTCTTATACTTCCCTAATGATTTTATCTGCTCCTTTGCAATATCGAAATCTATTTTAGAATAATTCCTTTATTGTTTTTACCATCTATTTGCACTTTTATAGGTTTTTTAAAACGAACATGACGCAGGTATTCGTTTTCGAAATGTGCTTTTTGTTTGTTTAAATATTCTAAATCGTAGAAACCGTCGTTTATGTATGGATTTATTGTAAAATAGCCTACTCTGAATGATGTTAAATTCTGGAAAAAATGAGTTCCCTGACTGGGGTCAATCCTAAAGTT
Source organism: Bacteroidales bacterium (assembly GCA_022360575.1). Lineage (GTDB taxonomy): Bacteria > Bacteroidota > Bacteroidia > Bacteroidales > UBA12077 > UBA12077. The sequence continues at coordinate 11,750 of JAKSCO010000150.1, forward strand.
TTCAAGTCCTGATTCGACAATAACTCTGGCCTGAGATATATGTGCCCACTTTACGGGGATTCCTAAACTAGGATCGCTCGAGCCCCAGCGTCCGGGTCCTACCAGAACATAATTTCGATTTTCATCAATAAATTTATCATTTAAAGCACTTATTAAATCTCCAATTTCTCTGCTTTTTAATGAGTTAAAACTATCGGGTTTTACATACACAAAATCATAAATATCATCAATTTGTCCGTTGCCCATTGCCGATTCGCACGAAATTATCGTTTCTTCTTGTTTTACATCGTCTAAATCGAAATCATCATACTGGTCGTTATTAACAATCGGGCGTATTTGTAAGAAATTAAAAACATACGGATCGCCCTTTTCTACATTTAAATCAACAGCAAACTCAATCTCAATAGGATTATTCATTTCTTTTTGACCAACTTCTAAAAGAGTTTCCAGAATTTCAGCTAAAGGGAATTTTTCGTATTTCAGAACATTAGCAAAAGTAACAACACGTTTTCCTTCGTATATTGTTCCGTCGCGCAGTATGTTATTCTGAAAATCATAGGTTGAAGCAGCAAATTTAAACGACGAGTCTTTTTCTGCTTGTTTTATATCGCATCGCATTAAATTTACACCATCGTCTGTTGATGGGACAAAACGCGTAGGACACATATCTAGAGCATAAAAATCTTTCTGGGTATTTTTTAATGCCATATCTGGCGACGACAATTGAAGAATTTTTTTAGGATGCTTAGGCGAAAAACGAAGAGATATCCCACCATCAACAATTTGTTTTCCTAGTCCATAAGCAATATTAACAATTCCCTCTTCGGATTTTTCGGGTTCGATAGGATAGAAATTAATAGATCGGGCAACCCCCGAAATACTAGGATAAAATTTATTGCCGTATTGTTTTCCGCAAACTTCTTGCAAAACAATTCCCATCTTTTCTTCGTCGATAACATTTGATGTGGCTGCCATATAGGCTTTACTGGCTTTAAAATAAACCGATGCATACACACATTTTATTGCGTCCGAAAGCATTTTTATCATCAAAGTACTATTGTTTGTTTTCGGAATCATATAGGTTGAATATATCCCGGCAAATGGTTGGTAGTGCGAATCTTCTAACTTAGATGACGAACGAATTGCTACTGGATTTTTTACTACCGATATAAAAGCATATAAATCTTGGTAAACTCTACTTGGTAGTTTTGCTTCAACAAATTTGTCTAAAATTTCTTTATCGCCAATTTCTGACAATCCTATTTTATAAAGATCGTTCTCTTCCATAAAATCATCAAAAATATCGGTACTTAAAACTACTGTACGAGGAATTGTAATGATTATTCCGGGAAATTTATTAAAAATTCTATTTTTTTTGATTATCGAATTTATAAAAGCTAAACCTCGAGCTTTACCTCCGATAGATCCTTCGCCAATTCGAGAGAAAATCAGATATTCATCAAAATTACTTTTATCGAATTTAGCAATCACTCCTCGCCCTTTACTCATTCGATAACTTGATATTGCTTTATAAATATATGTTCGAGCTTCTTTTATACTCGGAAAGTCAGAAAGTTTTACATATTTAAACAATTGAGCTATCGGAAATACAGCCCGTGCATTTAACCACTTTGATAAATCGTTTCGACTACCATGGTATTCTAATGACTTTTCGGGGACAGTTAATATTAGGTGCTGTAAAGCCTGCAAGTCAGAAGCTCGACCTATAGCTTTTAAGTTAGAAGGATCGCGAAAAATAAATTCGCCAAAAGCAAATTGTTTGATTATATAGTTTCGGAGCTCAATCGACAATGTTTTCGAATATTTATGAATAAAGCCTACTTCGAGTTCGTCGGCATATTTTTTATTATTCAAATCGGACGATTGCAACAATAAAGGCATAAACTCGTCGTCTTCTTTTACTTTTTTACATAATCTTATTCCTGCCAATTTATCTTTTACTCCAGCACGAGGATATGTTATATCCGAAATAATTCCAAGCATGTTGTATTTATATTTCTCATACAACTCCATTGCCTGTTCGTAGTTTGTTGCAAGTAAAATCTTAGGTCTTCCTCTCATTCGAAGCATTTTTTGGTGCTCGTTAAGAGCTTCGCGCATATACTCTTTTGACTGCTTAAAAATAATTTTATAGATATTAGGCAGATAAGTAGAGATGTATCGAATAGAGTCTTCGACTAAAAGAATTGTTTGTACACCAACAACCTTTACATCGTATTCGACATTCATTCTATCTTCAATCAGTTTTATTATAGCAAGTAAAATATCGGCATTTCCGAGCCAACAAAAAACATAATCAATAGCACTTAAATCTTCTTTTTCGATACGAAGAGTTACTTCGCGCGAAAAATGTGTAAGAACAACAATCGGAATGTTAGAATATTCTTGTTTTATGTCTTTAGCAAAGGTAAATGTATCTCTATCGCCCAAGCTAAGCATTGATATTACCAAATCGATGTTGTCGTTTTTTAAAATCTCTAAGGCTTCTTCAGACGAATTGGCCATAACAAAAATTGGAGGATACCTTAAGTTTAGTGATACATATTCATTAAAAATCTGCTCATCAATACGTCCATCTTCTTCGAGCATAAACGAGTCGTAACTACTCGAAATTAAAAGCACTTTATGGATACGTCGTTGCATTAATAAATTAAACGATGTATCGTTAAAATCAATTCTTAAATTATCTTGTTGATTGGTGTAAAAACTCATATTTGTTAGTTTGTTTATTATTTATTCCATGTTATGGCCGAAAATCTTTTTCTTCCGTCCATAGTTACAGTTAATGGTTTTTCAAATTGTATATGTTTAAAATACTTAGTTTGTTCAATTATTTTCTGTTTTTCTAAGATATCCCACGAAATAGTATCTTTTATAGATTTATGGTTTACCGAAAAATATCCAACATTCATAGATGTTACATTATGAAAAAAATGAGACCCCAACGAGGCATCTAAAGCAAAATCATCTAAACTCATTTCGACAATTACTTTTGCATTTGATATCTGAGGCCAAGCAACAGGGATACCTATAAATTTGTCGCGTGTACCCCATCTTCCGGGGCCAATTAGAATATATTTTGTATCTGTTTTTTGCAATTTCTGATTTAGTTTCTCTATTTCATAAGTCATTTCGAGAGTTTGAGTATTATTAAATTTATCGGGCATAACATAAATAACATCTTTTATATTTTCGATTTTTCCATTACCCATGGACTTTTCTGAATATAGAACCAATTTTTCTTTATCTATTTCGTCGATATTAACAATATAATCGTCTTCGTTGTGAACCAATGGTTTTATTTGGAGCAAGTAAAATGAAGCTAATCCTGATTTATCTTTATTCAAATCTACAGAGAATTCTATCTCGACAGCCGAACCTAACGATTCTTTAACAATGTCGAGTATTGTATTTATAGTTTTGGCCAAAGGAATGTAATCGAACTTTAGAATGTTTGCAAAATTAATTATTCGAGGTCCGTACGAATCTAGACCCGGACTAACTAAGTCGTTATCGGGATCGTAAACCGATGCTAGATGTTTTATCGTCCCGTGTTTCTCAGCAACATCAATATCGAGTTTTATTAAACCAGCATCTTCGCCTTCGAGCAAGTTCAGATTTTTATTATTCATATCAACAGCATAAAAATAAAGCTGAGATGTTTTATACAGATCTTTTGTTGAAATGATATCTAAGTTAGGATAGCTTGGCGAGAAACGAAATGCTTTTTCTCCCTCGACAACATACTGACCTAAACCTAGAGCAGCAACAGCAAAACCTTCGTCGGGTTTCATGTGTGCCACCGGATAATAATTATGCGATTGAGCTGTTCCGCTGATATGAGGATAATAATAATCGTCGAAACGATTCCCGACCACCTCTTGCAATACAACAGCCATTTTTTCTTCTTCAACTTTATGGTCGATTGCCTGAAAATAGGTACGTGCATTCTTCGAAAAAATCGAAGCGTAAACTAATTTTATAGCATTCATTAGTTGTTTAAACCGCTGATCGAATTCATCGTGATTATTGGGCAATATATATGTTTCGAAAATACCCGAAAAAGGTTGAGTAATGCTATCTTCGAATAAACTTGACGATCGCACAGCCAGAGGTTTATTTATTAAACGTAAAAATACTTTTAGTTTCTTTTTCAACGAATACGAGAGTTCGGCTTTGAGAAAGGTCTTTTTTAAATTATCAAAGTCAGGTTCGTTATGAATAACATCGAGCAAATGATTGCTTTCGATAAATAGATCAAATTCTTCGGTACCAATAATACTAGTTCGTGGAGTTCGTACTTTTATTAATGGTAAAATCTCTTTAAACTGAAAATTATAAATTAAGGAGTTTACAAAAGCCAGTCCACGTCCTTTGCCCCCAAGAGCACCTGAAGCCAGACTTACAATATTATTTTCTTCGAGAATAGCCGATTCGCTAAAATTTACAATCTTCCCCTTTTCTTGTTCGTTTCGGTGTAGTTTTAATATATTAATTAAGAAATCGCGCATTTGTGTTGGATCTTCGAAATCTGTAATCTTTAACGGATTAATAATTTTTGCGATCTGTATTTCGCCTCGCGCCATTAGCCATAGGGAAAAATGGTTTTTAACAGCATGATAAATCAATGAATCGTCGGGTATTGTTTTTAGGTACGACTCGAACTCAATCATTGATTTGGCAACAGCAATCTGACGCCCTTGGTTATCGCGATACACAAAATGCCCAAAGCCTAAATGATAGTTAATAAAACTTTTTAAATCTTGAAGAAGACTTTCTGAATTTTTATTAATAAAATTAGATTTTAGCTCGTATGACTTATGTACATTATCGGGGTTAGACGATTGCAAAACCGTAGGTAAGTTTATAATATTTTGCTTGATGTATTTTATTAATTCGAAACCGGCAGAATTATTTAACTCTCCATCTTTTGGGAAACTGACATCAGAAATAACACATAAAAAATATTCGTTATACTTATTGTAAACACTAATTGCCTCTTCGTATGTACTAGCTAGCATAATTTTCGGACGAGTTCGCATCTTTAATACTTTGTATAAATCGTCGGTATTAACATCTTCAATCAATCGTTGCGTTTGCTCCATTATAATTTTATAAAGCATAGGCAAATATCGAGAATAGTATTTGGGCGAATCTTCAACCAAAAGAATCACACGTGTTAGTCCTAGTTTAGTATCATTTTCGGCATTTACATTATCTTCGATCAATTTCACCATAGCAAAAAACACTTTCGAATCGCCATTCCACACAAATACTTTATCAATGTTCGATAAATCTCTTTTTTCTTCTTTAAGAATAGCTAAATCGCTATTGTTATTTAATAACAAAAATAAAGGGATGTACGGGAATTTACTTTTTACGGTTTTCGATATTGCTAAAGGTGTTTTTTTGTCGACCCCCATCATAAAAATTACTAAATCGAAATGTTTGTTTTCGAGAGCTTCAAGAGTTTCTTCTTCCGAAGATACTCCCGTAACACGAGGCAAAGAGGTTAAATTCAATTGATGATATTCGCCAAGGATATGATCTGAAAACCGACCTTCTTTTTCGATACTATATGCATCATAAAGATTAGCTACCAACAATATTTCTTTAACCTTAAAAGGCATTAAATCGTGTAGTAAATCGCGATCGGCATTGTGTTTATTTAAAAATTTCTGTAGTAATTGTTGACTGTTTAATATTTTTTGATTTTCGCATAAGTTTCCTTTGTCTTCTTTTTTACTCTTATCGTGGCGCTTTATAATTTCTTTAGCTTTTTGACTGTTTAAGAATCCAAGAATCAAATTCGAAACATTAATAATAAGGTCTCTTTCTTCTTTTAAAAAAGGTCCTTCGTATAAATCGGGATATTTTTTAATATAAAAAACCTCTATAATTCCTTCTTCTCCATCAATTGTCTGAAATGTTTGTTTTTGTTTCCATTTTGTAGTTTTAAACCCAGGACTGCAAAACTTACACCCTTCAAATTGTATTCTAACAACAGTATCTTGCGGATATTGCCAAGCTTTAGGCAAGCGCAATGCAATTTTCTGAAGAGTTTCTTCTCTAGACTTGCCTTCTTTAACAATTTTCGATGTTTCGTTTATACAAGCTAACTCTTTTAAACGCTCTTTATTTTCGTCGAGGAGTTTATTTAATTCAGGATTTTTATTTTCGGGTTTATCATCCATAAACAATCTTTTTCGTAAATAATTTTATATAAAAATTGCATTGATAAATATACTTGATTTAAGCATAGATAAAAAAACAAGATCTAGATTTAAGCTTTCGCTAAATGCAGATACACAAAACGATTAATATACATTAATGATAACAAACATAAGCGCAAGGAGTTTTAATATCTTTACATTTTTTGTATATTGTGAACAATTAAAAACCTCTATAAGATTAAGTATGACAAACATTTTACTCAAGTATCTCGCCGAAAGACATAAATCCGAAATCGAAAATAACGAAGAATTAATTAAAAGAGCTCCTGTAATTACAATCTCGCGAGAATTTGGATGCCCAGCAAATTTATGTGCCTCCGAATTAGCCGAACTATTATCGCAAATTGAGGGTTCGGATTCGGAACCTTGGAAAATTATAAGTAAAGAAATTCTTGAACAAGCAGCTAAAGAATTAGGATTAACTCCCGACAAAATAGAGTTTATATTTAAATTCGAAAAACGTAGTGCTGTTGATGAAATAATGGAAGCTTTATCGAGCAAATATTATAAAAGCGAACGAAAAATACGGAATACCATAAAAAATGTTATTAAAGATATAGGCGAACAAGGACGTGCAATTATTGTTGGAAGAGCCGGTTCGTCGATATTAAAAGACATGCCCAATTCGCTACACATACGCTTGATAGCTCCTATAAACTACAGAATAAAAGAAATAAGCCGAAAGCACAAAATTTCAATTATCGAAGCTCGCAAACTAACTCTTGACATGGATAAGAAAAGAGCTCAGTTGAGAAAAGAATTTGCTGGCCGAAGTATTAGCGATGTTGATTACGATTTGATTTTTAATACAATGAATTTTAAACCGATTGAAATGGCTGAGATAATTATGAAAGCTATACATTTAAAAGGTATAATACATTAAACTGGCTTTTACTCTTCGAGATCGAACTTTACCAACTCGGCATAAAATTGCGATTCGGGTGTTTGCTCGGTTAAATCAATTTTCTTTATTACTTCATAATCCGATTCAAGCTCGAACCCTTTTCGAACAATACGCATAGCATTAAATTCAGATCCAAATTGTTTGTCTAACTCCATAGCTAAGATTCCCATATTACACCTAACGTTAATTTCGACACAAGGATGCAAGCTCAAAACTCCTCTTTTGTTTCGAAATACCATAGCATCGACACCCAAATAACCTTCGTAACTATTTCCGAATATCTCGGTTAAAATCGAACTTAAAGCAGGGATTATTTTTTCATCGTAACTTTTTATCAGAGCATATTCGTCTGAATCAACAATATATTTAGGACACGATAACCAATTACCTTGATACTTTCCTTTTTTATCAGTAAAAAACCAGCTTTTATCTAAAAAAGTAGCTTTTCGATTTTTTACCTCAAACTGATATGCATAGTCTAAGCTTTTATTTAGTAAAGGTTCAACCATTAAGGCTTTTTGTTGACGCAACACACCTTTGCTCCATTGCAAAACCGATCGGTCTATTTTGCCCGACAATGTTTGTATTCCGCGTCCCGACGAGCTCCACGGAGCCTTTAGTATTATGTTATGATGTATATCTATTTGAGTATTGATTTCTTGTTCGGAAGAACAAACCTTGGGTAAAAAACAATTAATCTGCAAGTCAGGAAATTGCTCGTCGAGCAACGAAAGAACTTTTAAGGCTGTTTCGCGACTATACAATTCTTTCAATATTGGATTCCAATTTCTCATCACCGATTTCTTAAATTGCCCACAGAAACTATCACCCCATTCTTTAAATTTATGATACAATGCCGGGCTCCACCCCCATGGATTTAGCTTTCCTTTAGGAGTATCTACAGTTTCTTTTGAAAGCATATCGGCAACAAGTAACAATTGAGGCAGTTGAAATCCTTGTTTCCTTAACTGCTTTATAAAAAAATCCGAAGGTAACTTTTTAACAATAACCCAATCCGTTTTTTTTGCCATATAAGCAGGCAATAAAGCTAAATCTTCTTCGAATCGACACAACATTTTGTTAGGTTGCCATGCTTTTGTTCCGTTAGCAATAGCCATTTCGCAAGTTGGATTAAATATGTATATATCTGGGAGCATTTCCTTTTTTCTGGTTCGATTTTTTATGATTTGCGACATTAATCGCAACAATTTCATTTATTATTTTACAAAAATATACGTTTCGTCGGAAAACATAATTTTATTCACTAACCAATCGAAATAAAAACTAAATTTTATAGTAGTATCTCAAGCTTTAATCAAGCTTAAACCCTAGGAGAAAATACTATATTGAATTCAACCGAGCCAAAACCTTCAGGAAAAATGCTATATTGAGCTCAACCGAACCCAAAACCTTCAGGAAAAGTGCAATATTGAGTTCAATCGAACCTAAAACCTTCAGGAAAGATGCAATATTGAGTTCAACCGAACCAAAAACCTTCAGGAAAAATGCTATATTGAGTTCAATCGAACCTAAAACCTTCAGGAAAAGTGCAATATTGAGTTCAACCGAACCAAAAACCTTCAGGAAAGATGCAATATTGAACTCAACCGAGGTTCAAATCTCAAGGTTTTGTAAATATTGAGGACACTGTCTTAAATTTTGTGTAAAGATTAAAAACAATATATAATCTTTATACGATGAAAAAATAGTCTTAATCAAGAAATTAATTTTACTTCTTTTTCTTCTCTTCTTCTTTTTTGAGTTTATCGGCCGGAATAAAATCTAACGATATTGAGTTAACACAATGCCGGGTATTTTTAGGAGTAAAACCTTCGCCAAAAAACACATGTCCCAAATGAGCATCGCAATTAGAACAAATAATCTCGATTCGTCGTCCATCGGCATCCGGAACTCTTTTTACTGCTCCTTTTATCTCATCATCGAAACTAGGCCATCCGCAATGCGAGTTAAATTTATCGTTTGAATTATATAACTTAGCATTACACCTACGACAAACATAAACTCCTTTTTCTTTATGATTTAAATATTTTCCGGTGTAAGGTCGCTCTGTTCCTTTATGTACAATAACCCGCTCTTCTTCGGGTGTTAATTTATTTAATTTCATATCTTTCTTTTGCGAGTAAACTAAACTTACTGTTAAAATCAACAATCCTGTAAATAATAAACGTATCATAAGCTTTTTCTCTTTAAAACAAAATACTCCTCAATAAAGTTTGATTCAGATTGTGTTTTAATCTAATTCTATTAATTATACCCTATTGTATTTCGTATCGATTTATAAATTACTATACTTACGGACTATTCCAGAGCTTGCACATTACTATATTTTTTAAAGAAATTAAACAAAACAGCTCTAAAGACGGTTTTAAAATAAAACAGTAAGCTAATAAATCGGACTAAATTTGGAGGCTGTAATTAAATATTTATTTTATGACCGAGCAATTGTTATTAAAAGCTCTGGTTTTTGCTGCCGAAAGGCACAAGGATCAAACACGAAAGGGAAAATCGAATATTCCGTATATAAATCACCCAATAGAGGTAGCTCATGTATTAAGCTCTTTTGGCGAAACAGAATATGATTTATTAATAGCTGCTTTTTTACACGATGTAATTGAGGATACTGTTAAAAATGATATAGAAAAAGAAAATCTAAAAAATGATATTCGAAAACAATTTGGAAGTAATGTTCTCGAAATAGTTTTAGAAGTTAGCGACAATAAAAGTTTATCGTATAAAGAGCGAAAAAAACTGCAAGTTATAAACACTCCGAATTTATCAGACTCGGCAAAAAAAATTAAGATTGCCGATAAAATATGTAATATACTCGACATTAAAAATAGACCTCCCGAAAAATGGTCGAATCAACGCAAATTAGAATATCTTAAATGGGCCAAAAGTGTAGTAAATGGAGCTGTAGGTTTAAATAAAAAACTCGATCAATATTTTTTCGACACCTACAATAAAGTTCATACTTATTTAAAAAATAATAAACCTTGATTTATGATATAAAAAAGTTAATTGGCAAGTTCTCTTGATTTTATTTCGTCTCAGAATTCATCTATTGAAAAGTCTAAAATGTTAAATATCCTTAAATTATTTTTTTATTCTTTTTACGATCAATTATAATAAAAACATGGTTTACATTGATTTGATTCGTATTAAACAGATTAACAATCTAGTTCGTTAAATATTTAAATGGCAGGTTCAACTTTTATCGTTTTTGCTCCTTCTTTAATTTTTTTACTTTTATCCTCAAATTATTAAAAAATTAAATTTATAGGTAATGAAAAAATTACAATTATTATTAATTGGGGTACTTTTTCTTGCAATTACAAATTTATCTGCACAAGAAAATCCTCTTTTAAAGGAAACACCTTTGAATCCAAATGTTCGATATGGTGTTTTGAGTAACGGAATGACTTATTACATTCAACACAACGAAGAACCAAAAAATAGAGCTAGTTTCTATATTATACAAAATGTAGGAGCAATTCTTGAAAATGATAGCCAAGATGGGTTAGCTCACTTTTTAGAGCACATGGCTTTTAATGGAACCGAACACTTCGAAGGAAAAGGTATTATAAACTATCTACAATCAAAAGGAGTTGCTTTTGGTCGAGACATTAATGCATATACCAGTCTTGACGAAACGGTTTATAACTTATCGAAAGTACCAAACGACGAAGCTGTAATGGATAGCTGTTTATTAATTTTAAACGACTGGTCGAACTTTCTACTTTTAACCACTGAAGAAATAAACAACGAAAGAGGTGTTATTACCGAAGAGTGGAGAACAAGACGCAATGCAGATTTCAGAATGAACAAAAAACTTGCTCCTGTTGTTTATGGCGATTCGAAATATGCTAAACGCGATGTGATAGGAAATTTAGATGTTATTAAAAACTTTGATCCAAAAGTAATCAAAGAATTTTATAACGATTATTATAGAACAGATTTACAAGCAATAGCTATTGTTGGTGATTTCGACGCAGAAAAAATGGAACAGAAGGTAAAAAAGTTATTTTCGAAAATACCTGCTGTAAAAAATCCAAAAGAAAGAGTAGAATATGCTGTTCCTGATCATAAAGATATCCGAGTAGGTATTGCAACCGATCCTGAGGCAACAAAATCTTCTTTTACATTATTTTGCAAACACAATACAATATCTAAAGAAGATAAAGGAACATTAGGATATTTAAGACATTTATATGCTCGTCAGTTATTCAATAGCATTATCTCTCAGCGTATGTCTGAACTTACTCAGAAAGAAAATCCTCCTTTTATTTTTGCTTTTTCTTCATATTTTAATTTCTTACGCACAAAAGATGTATTCTATACTTCGATTGCTGCAAAAAGCGATGCTCCTAATGTAGGATTTAAAGCTGCAATAATCGAAAACGAAAGAATAAAAAGATATGGAGTTACTGCATCAGAATTAGATAGAGCTAAAGTTAATTTTATACGTGGTTTAGAGAAATCATTCAACGAAAGAAATAAAATATCAAACGATAATTACGCTAAAGAATACGCTAGAAATTTCCTTGACAAACAACCAGCTCCAGGTATCGAATTCGAGTATCAATTTGCTCAAATGATGTTACCAACAATTGAAGTTGAAGAGCTAAATGCTTACGCTAAAGAATGGATTAGCAACGAAAATCTTTCAATTACTTATCAGGGTCCTGAAAAAGAAGGAGTAAAAACTCCTACAGAAAAAGAAATTCTTGATATTATTGAAGAAGTAAAATCAATGGATATAGAACCTTATGTTGATAAGGTATCAAGCGAACCACTTATTGAAAACGAACCTAAAGGATCTAAAGTTGTATCAACTAAACAAATTGAAAATTTAGAAGCAACACAATGGATATTAGAAAACGGTGCTAAGATTATCTACAAGTATACCGATCACAAGAAAGATCAGGTATTAATGAAAGCTTACTCAAAAGGAGGACAATCTTTATTAGCTGACAAAGACATACCTTCGGCAAAAGTTTTGAGTGATTTTATTGGTGCTTACGGATTAGGTAAATTCGACAATATCGCATTACAAAAAATGTTAGCCGGGAAAGTTGTAAAAGTATCTCCTTTTATAAAGGATTTAACCGAAGGTTTTTCAGGATCATGTTCGCCTAAAGATTTCGAAACAATGATGCAAATGCTTTATTTGTATTTTACAAATCCTCGTTTTGATGCTCAGGCTCACGCTGCATTATACAAAAGATTCGAAGCATACCTTGCAAATATGGCATCTAATCCTAATGCGATATTCCAAAAAGAACTTGTTAAGTTTAGCACAAAAAATAATCCAAGAGCAAGAATGCTCGACTCTGAATTATTAAAAGAAGTAAACTTAAAAGATATCGAAAGAATATATCGTGATCGTTTTAAAGATGCTTCAGACTTTACATTTATTTTTGTAGGTAACCTTAAGCCTGAAGAGGCTAAGCCTGTGATTGAAAAATATATTGGAGCTATTGCTAACGAAAATAGAAAAGAAAACTTTAAAGATAATCACATCGAATCTCCTAAAGGAAAAGCTGTAAAAGATTTTGAAATAAATATGCAAACAGCAAAAACTAAAATATTTGTTAGCTTACACGGAGATTATAAATATTCAAGAAAAGCAAATTTAGAATTTGCTGTCTTAAGTGAGATTCTTTCTCTTCGTTACACCGAGTCGATTAGAGAACGCGAAGGAGGTACTTACGGTGTATCTACCAGTGCTTATACTGATCATTATCCTACTCCTGAATATTCTTTAATAATGACTTTTGATTGTGATCCTGAAAAAGCAGATCATCTTAAAAAGATTATATACGAAGAAATTCAGACAATAGCCGAGAATGGACCTACATCTGAAGATTTAACTAAGACTATTAAAAATATGCAAAAAAATAGAGAAGAATCTTTAACTAAGAATGGTTTCTGGATGGCTGCTCTATATACTAACGAATTCGATAATATCGATATATCTGCAAAAGAAAACTTTACAGATATATTAAATAACATGAAAGCTAAAAACATTAAAAAATTAGCTAAGAAATTATTGAAGAAAGCAAACAACATGGAAGTAATTATGCGTCCAGATGCTAATAGTAAAATGAACTAATTATTAGTCGAATATTTATAAATAAGGCTGCTTGGGTTATCCTAAGCAGCCTTTCTATTTTTATGAGATTAAATCTAAGAAATAAATTACCATTGTTCCCAATGTAAGTTTTCGGGCTTCCATTTATCTTTAGGTTTCTCAACACCCTTAGGATATCCAACAGGAATAACATTTAAAGGAATAATAGATTCGGGCAAGCCTAAAATCTCAGATACAGTTTGCATTCTGTCTTTAGCCGGATATGCAGCAGTCCAAACAGCTCCCAGCCCTATAGCTTCGGCAGCCAATAAAATATTTTGACTAGCAGCCGAACAATCCTGGATCCAGAACTCTTGCTCCCAATCTTCTAATGTTTTATTTAGATCGCCACAAACTACAATTGCAGCATTAACTTTTTTTAGCATTTTAGCATATGGTAATTTTTCTCCTAAGCGATCTAAAATATCTCTGTCTTTAATTGCAATAAAAGCCCATGGTTGCTTATTAACAGCTGTTGGAGCAGCCATTGCAGCTTTTATAAGAGTTTGTAATTGTTCTTTTTTTACTTCTTGAGGAGTAAAGTTTCTTACACTCTTTCTTTGATGAATAATCTCTAATGTGTTTGTAGTATCTTGTTCCATCTTATTTGTTGGGTTTTTTCCAAATTTCAAGATAAGCAAAAGTAAACTAACAGCAAGTAATATATTTAGCATTTGTGCTATTTCTATTTTTTTCTTTGTCATACTCTTATAATATTTTTTAATGAATACTAATTTCTTTATACAAAAATGTAAGTTACTAAAATTACATCTTATCTGTCCATTTCAGAATCTCTCCTGTTGGGCAAAAAAATCGACACCAAGGGCGCGGAGTAAAAACAGATCCAACAATACTAAGACAAGCAATTAAAATAACAGCTAAAGATGCATGTTTAAATATAAACGCCGAAAAAGGCTCATAATCGACTATATCGGCAGCAACACCTATCCAAAGACTAAAGAAAAGCCCCAGAGTAATAAATTTTCGACTATGTTTTAATACTCGCATAGCTTTATCACCAATCTTAAGTTTTCTTTTATTTAATTTCCCAGCTAATTCTTGAGCCGAACCAAAAGGACAAATCCAAGTACAATAATATGCTTTCTTGTTCAAAACCAAAGGAATTATTATTGCTAGAATCAACATCAGAAAAACAACTCCACTAGTAAGCAAATTCATTCCATTTTCGATCCATCCTAATAATATTTTTATAGAAATGAACTTCCCGCACCAAACACCTAAAACAAGCGTATTAAGTATTAACTGCAATGTTCTTAGCTTTTTATTTTTAACATGAAAAAAAGAAATAAATATTCCTGAAAGAATAACCAAAATAGCAATTATGCTTTTAAAATTGATCAGATCAATCCACTTTTCTTGTTTGTTACTACTCTCAACTGCTGCTAAACTTTTAATTACAGAACGATTAATCGCATTTGATGTCATTGTTGCTCCAGTAAGGGCATCGGGTTTAATCGACGAAAATTGATCGGAATTTATTCCAATCCATTGTTTTAAAATTCCTTTTTTCTTTACTGCTCTTACAAAACGAGGGGTTTCATTGTTTTTCTGCAATAAAATATTCGTAATATTATTGTTGCTATCAAGGATTAAATACATTGGAACCTCGCCAGCATAACCATAAACCCCTTTACTAAAGGCTTGCGTATTAATAATCTTTATTTTTTTATTGTTATCAACAGCACTCCAAATACCTACCGACTCTTTTTGTAAATCTACATCTAAGATATCCACATCAGCTAACTGCTTTGCCGATGGAGGAGCAATTGTTTCTTCCTTTTCTTTCTTAGTAAAAAGCTCTTCTGTTTTTTTACCAAAATATTTCCCGTTATACGAAACGGCAGCCATAAAAAACAATAATAAAAGAGTAGTATTTATAATACTTTTCCCAACCTTTTTATACATAATTATTCTTTATTTAATTTTTATAAAATGGATGGCAAAATTATATTAATATTTATAATAACCAACTATAACTCACAGCATTTATTTATACTACCATTCTTCTGAATCGAATATTTCCGGCTACAATTTTAGGCTTTTGTTGGTATATAAAGGAAATTCTGTAGGGGGTGCAATTTGCAATCAAATAAAAAGACTTTCCAAAAGGAAAGCCTCTTTATCTGATGAAATAAAATTTCGCTAAAGGTTCTTCTTAGGATACATGTTATCCCATTGTTGAGATTGAGTTTTAAGTTTAAAATCAAACCATGACATAATGGTATAATGCCATTTCATTCGTTTTTCGTAATCTAAAATCCAGTGGTTCTCTCCATCAACAAGAACCATCTCAACATCTTTACCTAAAACTTTTAGCGCAGCATAATACTGTAAGCTTTCACCTACAGGAACATTTGTATCGGCTGTTCCATGCAATAACAATATTGAGTTTTTGAATTTATCAGCATTATAAATCGGGCTATTTTCAACAAAGATATCTTTTCTGTTCCAAGGATAACTAAATTTAGCTGCTATGGTATTGTATGTATATCCCCAATAACCCTCGCCCCAGTAGCTGGTAATAGAACTAATTCCAGCATGCGATACGGCTGTCTTAAAAATATCAGTACGAGTTTGTATCAACATCGTAGTATATCCTCCATACGAAGCTCCAATACAACCAACATTATTTTTATCGGCTGTAGGATGTGTCTCTAAAAACTTTTTAGTTCCATCAATAATATCATCAATTGCATCGAAACCCCATCCGTTCACGTGTAAAGCCGAAAAATCTTGCCCAAAGCCAGTAGCACCACTTGGTTGTAATATATATACAATATATCCTCCTGCAGCCCATATGTTAGCTGGATAGCGTCCTCCAAACGAACGACTAATAGGCGAAGTTCCTCCATAGTAATTTACAATCACCGGATATTTTTTGTTTGCATCGTAAAATGGAGGATAATATATTCGTCCGTATATAGTTGTTCCGCTTTTGTTAACAAAGTTCCAATCTTCGGTTTTCCCAAATTGAATATCCTTATACTGATCTGCTGCCGGAAATGATAAAATCTCATTCTTCTTTTTCTTAAGATCAATCAAATACAATTTATTAGGAGTCGAAATTCCAACACCTGAATAAACAGCTAAAGCTTTATTTTTAGAAAAATCTATATTCTTAATAACATCAACCGAAAGGTTTATCTTATTAAACTTTTTACTTTTTAAATCATATCTATATACATTGGTATAATCTTTTTCAACTACCGAAATATAAATCTCTTTCTGATTTAACCAATTTGCACTACGAATTGCAGGATCAAATTCTTTAGTTAAAGCTTCTGCTTTATTTGTAGCTAAATCATACAAAAATAATTGCGAGTCGTAGCTATTAGGAATTCTTCCTTCGCTAACATTAACTCCTAGCTTACCGAAACATTCAGGGCTTCCTTGCACCAATAGTTTTTTCCCATCTGGCGAATACTGACAATGACCTCCGTAAAGTTTATCTTTCCAAATTGTTTTAACCTCGAAAGTATTAACATCCATTTCGTACAAATTTTGCTTACTGAATGGTGTTTCGGTATAATCCATACGCGATGTAGAAAAAAGTATTTTGCTTCCGTCAGCTTTTATATCATGTAAATTCGACGAAAAATTACCTGCAACTAATCGAGTTATATTTTTTGAAACAATATCAAGTTTATATAAGTATGAGCGATTACGAAAATAAGGGAGTCTGTCATTTGAGCCATATATTCGTTTTAAGATTCCATGTTTTTCTGCTTCTGTATAATCTGTATAAACAATAAATTTTTCATTGGGACTCCAAGATATTCCGGCTAAATCTTTTATTCCTTCAGCTATAAGTTCTTCATTCCCGCTTAAAACATCATAAACATAAATTGATGCTTTTTTGTCATTATATACAATATAACTTATGCGGTCGGTTTTTGGTAACCAATTGTATCGAGATGCTTTTTTGTTACTAAAGATATTTACATTTTTCTTTTTGTTGATATCATAAATAACGGTACGGTTTATTTGTTTTCCACTACCCGAAATAGGTTTTGAATAGGTTACTAAAATATATTTTCCTGATGCCGAGATCGAATTCATTACAACATTATTGGTTTCTAAAGCATCTTTAATTGTGAAAAAATGTTTCGAATTTAAACTAGCTACAGCATTACAATCTTTAAAATCATCGCCATATTCAAAATTTGCAGCAAATTTCACATCCAAATCTGTAGTTATTGCTTTAATTTCAATTTTATGATTTCCCGAATTTAATTTCAGCTCTATTTTTGTGTTCTTTAAATCCGAACTTGTTTTTGATTTTACTAATTTATTATCAACATAAACCTCGAACAAAGTATTTAATGTCAAGTTAAGTGCTCCTTTTGTCCATCGATTAACAGACAAATAGCTTTTTAGAATAAATAAATTATTTTTGGGGACCTGATTTAATAAGACACTATCTGTATTAAGATTAATTGTTTGCCACAACAAAGCCTTATTATCAAAATTAATTTTGCTCGATTTTAATAAATCAGAAGTTTTAAATGTTTCACCATTTACATTTTCAACATCCGAAAACACCGGCATATTAATTGATTGCAAATCAGATTGCGTCCACTGTTTAATTTCTATTGTATTTTGAGCAATAGTAGGTTGTAGCATAAAAGCTAAAAGAAAAAATAAAATTGTTTGTTTCATATGTTTTAATTTGTGATTACATCTGGAAAAATATTGTTTCCTTCGCAAGGGAACTTATTTCAGACATAGTCCGTTTAAATTTAATTTATTCTCAGATTCTGAATTATCAGATATTTTCTGTTAATCTTGGACTTTTATTATTAACTCAAGTTTAAAAAAGCTACGATTAGCATTAAAGAAAACTCTCCCTTTTTAGGAAAGCTCTTTTTAATTTTATTAAATGTTTTTGGGAAATTACCTACGTTCGACTCCTTAGTCCGTTAAAATCATTAAAGTACTTTGGGTTGATTCTTATGCTATATAATAATTTGATTTTCGTTATAAAATAATACACGTGACTATTTTTTCTTCTTTATACATTTTGAATTCAACAGTTGATACATAGCTTCATCTTTCTTTTCGCCAGCAAACAAAAGCCAATCTTTTTTTATCCCAACTAATTCAAAGTCTTTATTTTCGAACAGCTTTATACTTTGTTTATTATCAGTTGTTATATTACAATACAGTTGATTTAGTTGTAAAATTGAAAAACAATAATTAATTAGTATATCAAGAGCTTCTGAAGCATATCCTTTCCCCCGATCTTTATTATTGGCAATTAATATACCTATTCCTGCTCGTTTATGTAGAGGATCAAAATCGAATAAATCAATGGTTCCTATAGTTTCGTTCTTTCCTTTATCAACTCTATCAATCATTAAACGCAATTGTTTATTCTGAAAAATATCATGATGCGAATTCTCGATAAATTGATGTATTATATATTTCGAAAAAGGAACAATCGTATTACTCAAATGCCATATATCCGAATTATTTTCCCACTTATGAATTATATCAATATCGTTAGGTTCTATTGCTCGTAAGTGTATGTTTTTCCCGTTTAATATTTCCATTTTTATTTTTTGTATGATACAACTTCTATTTTAATAATATCTTCTTTACCAAAACCTTTCGGATCATTTTTCGCAAAGTAGAAATTCTTGCCATCAATCAGAAAAAATAGTTTATCGTTATCTGTAGTGTTTATCGGATTACCAACATTAGCTACTTTAGTCCAACTGTCTTTGTTTTTTTCTGAATAAAAAATATCAAAACCACCTATTCCACTATGTCCTTGCGAACTAAAATACAGTTTGTTTTCATTAGAAATAAATATCGGTGTTTCTTCGTCGAATTTAGTATTTATCGTCGATCCTAAATTCTCTGCCTTACCCCAATCTTTTGTTTTTGGGTCAATTTCTGACTTATAGATATCAATTCCTCCAAGGCTATTCCCTCTATTGCTTGTAAAGTAAATCGTTTTCTCATTTTTCGATAACGAAGCAAATGTCTCTTGATATTTTGTATTGATATTTTTATTTAGCTTTTTGGCAGGAGTCCATTTTTTTTCTTTAAAATAACTTACATAAATATCTTTATTAAATTGTTCGTGTTTACAAAGCAATAGCGTTTTACCATTATGCGATAAGTAACAAGGATAAAAATCACCATCCGATTTTAAATCAAGAGTTATGTTAACCGGAGCCATCCATTTTCCGTTGCTCCTTACCGAATAATATACAGCATCATAAAACTTACGCTTCGACATAAAAACAATTGCTTTTTCGTTACCCGAAACAACAGGTCGAATATTTGCAAAATTATCATTAATGGGTTCGCCTAAATTTTTCTCGATTATTTCGAGTGGAGCTTTCATATTTCTTTTTGCTAACTCACACGATTTTATTTGAGCATCAATATAGTCTGTATTGTAAATATTTTCTTTTATCAATCTGTTTTTAAACTGATAAAAAGTCGAAACAGCCTTATCTAATTCGTTGTTTACCTGATATGCTATTGCTAAATAAAAAAGAGCTCGTAAAGGAGCTTTAGTTTCTTTTATACTACCCTCTTTTATCGTTTTCGATAAATTTCTGCAAGCTTGTTCTAAATACGGAATTGATTGTATTTTTTGTCCTTCAATATTCAAATAACATTCACCTACCCTATAATTTATATACGAACTTTTATCGTATCCATTTGCATACAAGTCTTTATATATTATTAAAGCTTCGCGATAATCTTTATACAACATATAATATTCTGCCTCAAAAAATGAATCTTTCAGAGTAGATTTATATTGCGCAAATAAATTTGAGGTAGCAATAAATAATATTATTATGATTAATAATTTTCGCATATTCTTATTTTAATGAATTTTAACCTTCAAATTACTGAGAACTAATAAAAAATACTAATTTTTAATAAATTATTTCGTCATTGCCTCTTTCTTCGATTAAGGAGTAAAATTAATCCAAATGCTAGTATAAATCCGATCAAAATATAAAAAAGCTTAAACTTACTTTCAGTTTCTGATTGTTGTTTTGTTTCAATTACAATCTGATCATTCGAACTACGGAGTGATGTATCTGATACTATTAATTTTGCTTGTAGCAACGAATTTATTAATTGCAATTCGCTTCTCGAATAAATCTCACTATTCTTTATTGCTTTCATCAAATCATCAATATTATTAATATTTGCATTTATCGAGTTTATTTTCTCTATAATTTCAGCAATATCAATTTGTAAAATCTGTTTTATTAGGTTTATTGCTTTCTGAATCGAAATATCAGACTTTCGCAAATAATTTTCTAAAAGAAGAACAATGTCTTTATTGCTATAATTGTATTTCGATTTTTGCAATATCAACTGATTGATAACATCAATATTTGTTTTGTAATTTACTTTATGCTTACTTATTTGCTCTAGTACAAGTTTTAAATCTCCATCTGATATCTTTAATAAATCAACAATAAAATTCTCTGTATTACTATCTATATTAAGAGCTAAAGCAATAATTAATGCTTGTAACTGTTTGTTTTGTGTTTTTTCTTGCAAAGCCTTTTCGTAAAGGGTATCAATAAATTTACTAAGCGATTCTGCTTTTTGCATTTCTCTCGAACTAAGTATTGATAAAATCTTTTCGCGCTCAATTGCTTTTACTTCACTTAATATATTTGTTATATTTTCAGATATTGGATAATATGATATTATAACCAGTTTGATTTTTTCGTTGTTGTATTTATCTATCAATTTAAATCTTAGTTTCGCATTCTTGTTCAGTGTATATTTATACGAGAAATTCTTTCTTTTAATCTCAAATTCTTCTGTATTTATCATTTCTCCGTCGATAATTGTTTCTACAGTTAAGGTTGACTCCTTTTCTGCTTTTAATTTTATTATCGTAATTTTTTCCCCATCTGCATTTGTTGCTATTTGCTTATCTTTAATATCAAGTTCTGCTATAGAATCTTTTGGCGAGTAATTAACAAGAACCTCTTTTACTCTCCTATGATTGTTTGAGTCGACAAGAACAAAAATAATTCTATTCTTCCCTTTCAAAGCTTTATAATCGTAAGAAAAATCTTTTGTAGGAATAAAGTTTTCGGTATCTCGTAATTTGCTTTTATGATATGTATAAACAATTAGTTTATCTCCGTTTTCAAGTATAAGTTTTATGTTTACATCATCTTTATTGGTATTTATTATTTTTTGATCCTCACTAAGTACTATTGATGGCTTTTGTATTCTTGCCAACTTATCTGTTTGTTCTGTTTCTGATTTAAAAACTTCTTTTATATCGTATTTGCTCGAAATATAATATTGCTTATTGTCTTTCGTTATATGACTTTCGTAGATTAAATGATTCTCGCCCGATGGAGCAACTGTTTGATATTTGACCTTATCTTTATCTGGATTTAAAGTAATAATTGTATCCAATGTCGATTTGTTGATGATGTTAATAATAAAGCTCTCTTTATTTCTATTGGATTTATTATCCATTGTAAGTACACCTTCTACTTTTAAACTGCTATGTCTGGGTATATTAAATAAATGATATTTATATATATCTTGCTGACCAAATCCACGTTTTAAAAAACGCGAACAATAAATAAAACCATCGTTTTTATACGGAACCAGAAAAATGTCATCGTCGGTGGTATTTACAGGATAACCAACATTAACAGGCTTACTCCACGAGCCATCTTTATTAAGTACCGAGTAAAAAATATCATACCCACCCATACTGGTATGTCCTTCTGAGCTAAAAAATAAAATTCGGCCATTAGAGCTCAAAAAAGGAGTATTCTCGTTCCATTTAGTATTTATTGTTGATCCTAAATTCTGAGGCTTACCCCATGTAGTATCCGATGTTCGTTTCGACATATATATATCTAAATCACCTATTCCGTTTTTACGATTGCTAACAAAAAACAAAGTTTTATTGTCGGGCGACACAGAAGCATGGGCTTCCCAATATTTTGTATTGATATTATCTCCGAGCTTAACTGCTTTGCCCCAGATATTATTTTTTAGCTTACTCACATATATATTCCCATCGAAATTATCATCATTATAAATATATAATTCCGTCCCATCGTATGACATGCCTGTTGTCGAACATTTATCATCGAGCTTTAACTGTCCCATAATATTTATAGGAGAGCTCCACTTTCCATTAACTTTCTTCGAATAAAATATTGCATCGTAAAATTGCAACGAACTTGTAAATGCCATCGATTTACCATCACCCGAAACAACAGCATTAAATTCGTTAAATCTCGAATTTAGTTTATTCCCTAAGTTTTGGGCTATAAAGTTTATGGGTTTATGCTGAAATGCAATTGCATTTTTACACACTTTAAGTTGATGCGAGAGATAAGCTGTATCGTAAGCTCCTTTTTGTATAAAGCGTTTCGATTTCGAAACTAATTTTTCAAAACGGGTATATGCATCAACAGCATCATTTATTCTGTTATTAACCAAATAAGCATTTCCTAAATAAAATAAAGCTTCGCGAGGAGCTTGTTTTTCCGAATATGTATTTTTTTTGTAATTGGTAGTGATATTTTGAGTAGCTTTTTCGAAATACGAAATAGCTTTCGATTTTTGACCCTGAATATGTAAATAGCAATAAGCAATTTTATACATCAAATTATAATTCGCTGTATCTACTTTTTCTAATCGCAAAAATATAGGCAATGCTTCTTTGTAATCTTCATACGAAAACCAAGAATTTGCATCAAGAAACATTTCTTGTTTTTCGTAACTACTCTGACTAAAGACATTTGAAATAGATAGTATTGTTATAACAATAAAGACAATTTGTTTTTTCATTTGTAATTTGTTTATTTTTAGGCTAGGTCAATTTTGAATTATTTATCCACTATCCAAAACATGAACTTGTTATGATAAAAGTAATAAAAAAAAGTACGTAAAAAATAACTTTTTATTTTATTCCAGACCTTCTCTTACCCAACAGTAAAAGTTTAGAAAATACATTTCGCTTTTATGCTTTACTAAAAATAATCTTATCAGAAAACAATCAGAATTCTAATGAAAATACTAAACCTCGTATTTCTTTTTTTAATCAAAAAAACAGACAAGCATAAAATTCCTTGCTGTTAAGATAAAATTGTTTTTAAACACCTTTTTATTTTTGCTAATCAACACAAACGTTTTATATATCAATATTTTACACAAACGATAAATTTGTACAAAAAAGCTTGTTTATTGACTTAACAAGACTAATTTTGTCGCGATTTTTAATATACTAAACTATAAAAAAGAAATGGCTTTTATTACTAAAGAAAAATTTTTGTCGAGAGATTGGATTGATGCTTACACGTATTTAATTTTAGGGAGTATAATTTTTGCAGTTTCTGATATTTTATTTGTCGTTCCTTACAAATTAGCTCCAGGTGGGGTGTATGGTATTGCTACAGTATTAAACACCTTATTTGATTGGAAAATTAGTTCTTGTACTATAGCTATGGAGATACCTTTGGTTATTATCGGAACTATAATATTAGGACCACGGTTTGGCGTAAAGACAATACTAAGTATTCTGATTATTATATGTACTGTATGGTTTATGGAAACTTACGTTTCGCCCGATTATGCTAAGGTAATTGCCGATCCTATGTTAAATACAATTGTTGCTGGTGTATTTTATGGTATTTCAATAGGTTTTATCTTTAAATCGCGAGCAACTTCAGGAGGTTCTGATATTATTGCTATGATTCTGGCTAAGTATACTAAAGTATCGTTGGGTAAATTAGTTATGATTGTTGATGGATTAATTGTATTATTTACTTTAGTTCAGCCTACCGAAACTGGTGCTATTGGTTGGGAATTTGCTATTTACTCTTTGATAATAATTTTTATCGAAGGAAAAATCATTGATATGGTTGTAGGTGGTGCAAATTATCATAAAACAGTAATGATAATATCTGATCAGTACGAAACAATTGCTGCTAAAATAAAAACCGATTTAAAAAGAGGTGCTACTGTTTTTAAAGGTACTGGAGCTTTCTCTGGGAATGAAAAAAATATGGTTTATTCAGTTATGAGTCGTCGCGAGTTAGAAATCCTTAAGATATTTATTAAAGAGGTTGATACTGATGCTTTTGTTAATGTTACTGAAGCAAACGAAATTATCGGACGAGGATTTAAATCATTAAACGAAGAATAAACAAGTGTTGCTTGAAAGGATAAGATATTCTTGAAACA
Source organism: Bacteroidales bacterium (assembly GCA_022360575.1). Lineage (GTDB taxonomy): Bacteria > Bacteroidota > Bacteroidia > Bacteroidales > UBA12077 > UBA12077. Next base: position 36,294 of record JAKSCO010000150.1, read on the forward strand.
ATACTAAAAACTTATTATCCTTTTGTCGAAAAAAAACTTGTTACAAAATAAAAAGGCTTGTCTCTGATAACGGAGATAAGCCTTTTCTCTTAGAATAAAAATCTATTTTGTTGCAAGTATCTGATCTACATAACTTGCTATATTCTTATTTATATCCACCTGTATTCCTTTTACTCCAGCTTTTTCGGCCGATTCTACATCGCGCATTTTATCGCCCAACATAAACGATTTTGAAGCATCAATATTAAACCGAGCAAGCGATTTTTCTATCATTAAAGAGTTAGGCTTACGACACAAACAATTTTCGTTAATACTATGATGCGGACAATAATATATTTCGGCTAATTCGACATTTACTTTATCTAGTTCGGATATTAAATAATTATGAATCTCATCAACATCATTTTGTGAGTATAATCCTTTCGAAATACCTCCCTGATTGGTTATCAAGATTAACAAAAATCCATTATCGTATAATCTTTTTAAATTATCGATTATTCCATCGTTTAATTTAAACTCACTCAAATTATATGTGTAATCGCCCGGATCGAAATTAATTACACCATCGCGGTCTAAAAATACAGCTTTGTTCATGTATATTTTATTTTTTTATTGTGTCGCTTACATAAAGCTAAACAGTTGACTTATAAAAATCTTAATTAATTTAGGTTCTAATAATATCGGAAACAAAAAACCAAAAACAGCACCAATAAGATGGGCTTCGTGATTAATATTATCTTTTGCTCTTTTACTCATATAGTGCGAATAAATAAGGTAACCTACACCCAATAAAATTCCCGGAATAGGAATTATTGCATATAACTCTATCGATTGTAAAGGAAAAAAGAATATATGTGTAAAGACAATTGCCGATACAGCTCCCGATGCTCCAACCGAATTATACCAATAATCGTTTTTGTGTTTTATTATTGATGTTAAGGTTGCAAATACCATACTCGAAAAATATAACAGTACAAACGAAAAAATCGCCGATTTAATGATTCCTTCGCTAGCAAGTTGCTCAAAAATATTCTCTACCGATTGTCCAAACGAGTACAATACAAACATATTAATAAACAAATGAATCCAATCGGCATGTAGCATTCCATGAGTAATAAGCCTATGCCACTCTTTTTTATGAAATACTGTGTACGGATTCAATTGCAATTTTTCGAATATCTCGCGATTATTGAAAGCTAAAATCGAAATTGCTGAAGTAATAACAATAAGTAAAATAGTCATTCAAATATTTTTAATGTAAAATTCGATAAATCAATTCTTTTAAAAGCTCTCCGTGCGATGTACTTACATTATTATGACCTTTCGATCGTAGGTCGTATTCGCGTAACAAACCAATAATTTCTACTGTTTTTTTAGGATTGTATTGCTTTGCTGCTTTTTCGTAATCAGTAACAAAATAAGGATTTACTTTTAAGCTAGCTGCAACAGCACGTCGATCGCTTTTATTTTTTAAAAAATGATATGTTAATATCTTACTATAAAAATGATATAAAGTAGATATTGTTAATGTAAAAGGATTGTCTTTAGGATTTTTACTAAAATAATTAACAATTCGGTTAGCTTTTAAAATATTGCGTTGTGTAAGTGCTTTATGCAATTCAAAATTATTATAATCTTTACTTATCCCAATATTTCGTTCGATATGAGTCGATGTTATATTAAATTCTTTTTCGGGCAAAGTAATAATAAGTTTATCCAGCTCGTTTGATAGCTTGCTTAAATCGTTACCCAAATATTCGTTTAACAAAACACTCGCTCCAGGATCAATCGATCTATTTCTTTTTTTTAAATACGAATTAATCCAAGAGGGAACTTCATTGTCGTACAATTTTTTTGATTCAAACATCACTCCTTTTTCTTTAATTGCTTTATGGAGTTTTTTGCGTTTGTCTAATGTTTTGTATTTATAGTTTACAACCAATAAAGTCGATTGTAAAGGTGCATTTGCATAATGGATTAACTCTTCGATATTACGTATATTCTGAGCTTCTTTAACCACCACTACCTGATGATTTGCCATCATCGGAAATCTTTTGGCTGTGTTTATAATTGTATGCAATTCGGTTTCTTTACCGTATAAAACAGTCTGATTAAACGATTTTTCGGACTCGTTCAATACATTATCTATAATATATTGAGTAATTAAATCAATAAAATAAGGTTCGTCGCCTTCTAAAAAATAAATAGGTTTATAAATCTTATTTTTTAAATCCGAAATAATTTGTTCAAAGCTCATTTTTTTACTTTATTATTAAAAACGTAAATGCTTTACCGATTCTTTATTATGTTTAATTTCTTTCAGTGCTTCGATCCCTATTTTTACATGATCGTCGACATATTTCTTGGTTACCGATTTGTCGCTTTCTGTTGTTTTTATCCCTGTCGAAATCATCGGTTGGTCAGTAACTAACAAAATTGCTCCTGTAGGAATTTCATTATCGAAACCTACTACAAATATAGTTGCAGTTTCCATATCTATTGCCATCGATCGAGTTTTTTGCAAGTACTTTTTAAATCGTTCGTCGTACTCCCACACACGCTTATTGGTTGTTAATACCGTTCCTGTAAAATAATCGAGTTTATGACTTCTGATTGCAGCCGAAACTGCCATTTGCAATTTAAAAGCAGGCAATGCGGGTATTTCGGGTGGCATATAATCGTTCGATGTTCCTTCGCTTCGGATAGCTGCTATCGGAACAATAAAATCGCCCAAATGATTTTTCTTTTTCAATCCTCCACATTTTCCTAAAAACAATGCCGCCTTAGGTTTTATTGCACTTAATAAATCCATTATTGTAGCTGCATTTGCACTTCCCATTCCAAAATTAATCATCGTTATTCCATCGGCAGTAGCACATGGCATATTTGCGTTCGGATCTTTTACCTCTACATTATGCCATTCGGCAAAAAGATCGAGATAGTGAGAAAAATTAGTAAGTAATATATATTCGCCAAAATCTTCTAATGCACAACCAGTATATCGGGGTAACCAATCTTTTACTATTTCATCTTTTGTTTTCATAAGTCTAGTAATTTATGTTTGTTCTTTCTTACTTTTACACCTACAAATAATTGAAACATGGAAAATCTAAATCTGCCATCTTATTCGTTCAATATAAAAATAATAGAGCAAAGAAAATACATTTTTGACTTTCTTCGAAGGAAATTCGTAATATTAACTCCTGAAGAATGGGTTCGGCAGAATTTCCTAAGATATTTAGTCGACGAAAAAAATTATTCCAAAACATTAATTGCTGTCGAAAAAGAGTTTAAGCTAAATAGTTTGTCTAAAAGATGTGATGCTATTGTTTATAACCGAAAAGGAAAACCTGTTCTTATTGTCGAGTGTAAAGCTGCCAGTGTAAATATTAATCAATCTGTTTTCGATCAAATTGTCAGATACAATATGAAATTAAATGTCGATTTTTTAATTGTAACCAACGGACTAGCACACTATTGTTGCAAAATTAACTATGCCAAAAAAAGCTATTCTTTTTTAAAAGAAATCCCCGACTTTACAAAAATAGCTCAGTAACATTTTTCTTTAAATACATATCATATCAAACGAATCTCTCATTTGGATGTTTTTTAAACATAACTCCCTGATAGATACATTTATGCTTTAACTTCATACTTAAATGTTTTAACTCAATACCTAAATGCTTTAATGTAAAAGCTAAATGTTCTATTGCAATATCTAAATATTATGATGTAAAACCCAAATATTCTCTTGTAATACCTAAATATTATAATATAAAACCTAAATATTCTATTGTAATATCTAAATATTATAATGTAAAACCCAAATAATCTATTGCAATACCTAAATATTTTAATGTAAAACCCAAATATTTTAGTTTAGAACCCTGATATTTCAATACAAAAGCTAAATGCTTTAATTCAAAACCTTAATGTTCTGCTACAATTTTCAAATACTTTAAAGCAAAAGCAAAATACTTCAATATAAATTTTAGTCTTTCGGATGGGATTGACTAGTTGTGAGTTTTGAAAATTACAACTTCATAGAAAAACTTGAGAAAAGTATTGTAAGAAACAATAATGCCAGAAATATATCTACTTATCTGCTTATATTTTTAAATCCTCTAAAAAATATTTTAAAATCGTTCCATACAGTATAGTTTTTAGCATATACTATATTCGAATTATGAATAAATTCATGACTTAGGTTAGATTGATTTCTTGAGTCGATCGGATTTAAAACTCCTTGTTTTATGTTGGGTAAATTTTCAATATTATCGCTACAATTGTAGCCTATCCATGTTTTCTTTCCACAAATTACATTCAGTATATTGCGTATTAAATTGATATTGTGCTTAGGCATTAATATCAATATTGGGCTAATTAATAAAACAAAAAAAGAAGATACGATGTCGAAAACCCGTTTTTTTCTGATATTTTCTTCTTTCGATATCGAATTAATATTTATTGCATACAATTCGCCAGCAGTTTCAATTGAGTTACTTCCTATAATTGTTAATGTATCGGGCTGAGCTATCTTAAAATTTAAATTAAATTCAGACAAAGTAAGCATCAAGTCAATTATCTTGTTCGAAGCAATATCTTTAGCACAAAAAACAAGCTCATCTATTTTATGCACTTTAACTATTTCGGCAAGTTGATTAAGATTTCCGATATGATAATTCTCTTTTTGATCATCCTGTGGCGATACACTCCCTATTATTATTGGTTTAATGGTAGCTTCTTTAATTATTTCTGATACTCTCGAAATTTCGTTAGACAAACCAACAATAACCATTCGAAGGGTTTTGGTTTGAGAATATTTTTGAGGAAAATAATTGATTGCATGAACAATACTTCGATTTAAAATTGTAATACCAAAAGCCAACACAGTACCTATTAATATTAGAGCTCGCGAAAAACGAAAATTAAGAGGGAGTAATGCATAAAAAGCTAAAATACAGATTGTCCCTATCGCTACTCCTTTTAATAAATTTATAAGTTTTATTCGTTTCGAGTACGCATTATTAAACCACAAACAGATTATCCAAATTAAAATATAAGCCGGCACAGCATACAACAGAAATTCGCGAGGATAATAACTATCGCTACCAAATTTAAGTTGTTCCCATACAGGTTTTATAAAGTAAAATCCAAAGAAAATACCAATACTGTCGATAATTGGTAATGTTACATTTTTTACAAATCGATTAAGTATTGCTATAAATGCTCTAAAATAAATAGCAAAGTTTATTAATACAGAATACAGTTTCGCATTTTTACTTGAGAAATGTTTTCTTGCAAAAATAATCATCGCATTATAAAATATGAAAACATAATTTAAGCTTCCTTTCTTAGTGCTTTCTCCTTTATAATGTATTATTGTTGTTTCTGGAAAGTAATAATTTTTAAATCCCGATTTTAGTATCCGGTACGATAAATCAACATCTTCGCCATACATAAAATAATCTTCGTCTAATAATCCAGTTTTATCAAGAGCTGTTTTTCGCATAAACATAAAAGCTCCCGATAATATTTCAACTTCATTTACGGTATTATTATCTAAATGTCCTAAATGATATCGAGCAAAACGTTTCGATTTCGGAAACAATCGCGACAAACCAAATATTTTATAAAACGAAACCGATGGTGTTGGCAGGGATCTTTTCGACTCGGGTAAAAAATTCCCCTTTCCATCAATCATTTTCACTCCTAACGATCCAGCTTGAGGATGCGAATCCATAAACAAAATGCATTTCTCAAAACTATCTTCTTGTACTACAGTATCCGGATTCAGAAGCAATACATATTCGCCTTTGGCTATTCGCATTGCTTGATTATTAGCATACGAAAAACCATAGTTTTTTTTATTTTCGATAAGATTTACCTCTGGAAATTTCTCTTGTATCATAGCACACGAACCATCAACCGAATTGTTGTCAACAACAAACACTTCTGATTGTATATTGCTAGTGGCTTTAAAAACAGAAATTAAGCATTGTTCGATAAAATGCTTAACATTATAATTTACTATGACAATTGATAATTTCATGATACTTGTAATTGAATTACAAATATAACTTATACCAAATGAATTTCAAGATGAGGGATTTGTAAAAGTGAATAATTTTTGTCATAGACGCGACGAAAAAGTAAAAGATATCCGAGTTACCTTGCAACTTTTTGAGCAATGGATGAGGCAAAAAGAAACATTTTTACCACTCATTTTGATGTTCTTTTGGTATTAAATGTAGCGAAGGATAAATTCTTTAAAATAAAAAGAGCCGAATCAATCGGCTCTTTCATTATATGTGTATTGTTTACTACAACATTTCTTTTATTGCTTTAGCTAATCGCTTAACTCCTTCGGTAGTTCTTTCTTTCGACATATACGAGAAATTAATACGCATAGTATTTTTTCCGCTTCCGTCGCAATGGAAAACACTTCCTAGTACAAATGCAACATCATTTTCAATTGCTTTCTTGAAAAGATCTTCAGCATCCATACCCTGAGGTAAAGTTAAGAATAAGAATAAACCACCTTCTGGCTCTGTCCAAGTAACTCCTTCTGGCATAAATTCTCTAAAAGCACTTAACATATTATCACGTTTTTCGTGATATTGCTCGATAATAGTTTTTAAGTTAGCATCAAAGTATCCTTTCTCGATATATTTGTAAGCAATTTTCTGATTCATTGTTGGAGTACATAAATCAGTCGATTGTTTTGCAACAACAAATTTGTCAACTATTTTTTCGTTTGCAACAACCCATCCTATTCTAAATCCAGGAACAAATATTTTCGAGAATGTTCCAAGTAAGATTACTTGTCCTGAGTTATCTAACTCAAAAATTGTTTTCTGTGGTTTTCCTTCAAAACGAACTTCTCTGTAAGGACTATCTTCAACAATTAAGATATCATATTTTTTTGCAACCTCTATTATTTCTAATCTTCTCGATTCAGGCATAGTAATACCTGCTGGATTTTGGAAATCAGGAATGATATAAATAAACTTAGGCTTTATTCCTTGAGTTTTTAATTCGGCTAATTTCTCGTCTAATAAATCGGCACGCATTCCTTTGTCGTCAAACTTAATACCTACCAATTCGGCTCCATACGAGTTAAAAGCTCCTAATCCACCTAAATACGAAGGTAATCCGCAAATAACTTTATCGCCAGGATTTACAAATATCTTAGCAACCAAATCTAATCCTTGTTGCGACGAAGTAGTTATAACTAAGTTTTTTAATTCGATATTTAAACCTTCTTTGTTGTATCTATCAACTAAAATCTGACGCAACTCTGTTACTCCTTCTGTTGCTCCATATTGCAAAGCAGCTATTCCGTCTTGATCTAATACTTCATTGGTAATATCTTTTAATTGGTCAATCGGAAATGACTCTGGTGCTGGTAGTCCCCCTGCAAAAGAAATGATTTCTGGGCGTTGAGTAAGTTTTAAAAGTTCTCTAATTGCCGACTTTTTCATTCCTTTAATATTAGTCGAAAAGATTTGTTCTAGATCACTAATCATTATTGTTATCCTCCAGTTTTTATATTTTACATGTTTTACGAACTTTTGCGAAGTTGCAAAATACAATCAAGATTTACAAGACTAATAAGCTGTTATAAAAAACATCTTTAGAAACAATTTAATCAACATCATAAAATCAGCTATTCCATACTTATTCATAAGTGTATTTAACCTGTTTATTTAGTTTTATTAAGAACTATAAAAAATCTAAAAACGAATAGATTATTGTAAAATAATTATTGTTTCTTATTTTAATAAGGTTTAAATTAGAGATAAGTCAACCAATATGTTATGAAAATAAAACCATTCGATGTAGAGCAACTAGTATCATTCAACTTATTGTCTGTTGTAGGGAACAGTATTATTGCAATCGATTTAGTTGGTAATATTATATATTGGAACAAAGGAGCCGAGAAAATATTTGGTTACAAACAAAATGAAATATTAGGAAAATCTCTTCAAGAATTATATCCCGATAAAAACAAGCAATTGTTTTTTGATGATATCAAAAAAATACAAGAATCTGATACAATCAAAATAGAATGGGAAGGACGGAATAAAAAAGATCAAACAATATGGGTTGAGTTAACTGCAACAAAATTTAAAAACAACCAAAACAAAACAATTGGTTATATCGGAATATCCGAAGACATCACAAAATCACACGAAAAAATAAAATACAAATCACAACTATCGAATATTATCGAATATTCAGAAGATGGAATTGTAAGTATTGATCTGGATGGATTTATTACGAGTTGGAACAAAGGAGCTGCAAAAACATACGGATATACAAAAAAAGAAATACTCGGAAAGAATATTAAACAAATATATCCGGAAGAAAACAAAAAAGAATTGCGACAAATTATTAAAATAGCCAAGCAAGGCAAAAAAATAAAATCGTTCGAAACAAAACGTTTACATAAAAATGGGAATACCCTAAATGTAAATGTTAATTACTCTCCGGTAAAAGATGAAAATAATAACTTATATGGTCTCTCAATTATTACTCGCGATTTAACCGAATTTATAGATTATCAGCACAAACTAAAAGAAAAAACAGAAAAATTATTAACACAAAACAAAGAGATTCTAAACCTAAACAAAACCCTTAACGAAAAAAACGAATCATTAAGAATTATAAATTCTGATATAGAAGAAAGCGAGAAAAAATTTAGAGTAGCTTTTAAAACAAGTTTAGATGCAATCACAATTAGCGAATTCAAAACAGGAACTTATATTGAAATAAACGCAGGTTTTACTCGATTAACAGGATATGAAGAACACGAAGTACTCGGAAAAACATCGATAGAACTAAATCTTTGGAAAGATGATAACGAACGTAAACGCCTAATTAATGAGTTAAAAAAAAATAAAAGAGTATTCGATTTCGAAACTCAATTTCAAAACAAAAATGGAAAAACAGTAACCTGCATTACATCAGCCAATATTATTGATATAAAAGGGAAGAATCATATTATCAGTATTTCGAGAGATATTTCGGAACGCAAAGAGAATGAATTAAAATTAAAACAAGCAATAAAACAAGCAGAAGAAAGCGATATGCTAAAATCAGCTTTTTTAGCTAATATGTCGCACGAAATACGAACACCTATGAATGCAATTCTAGGTTTTAGCCAGTTATTAAAAGAGAAAAAGATTGAACCTAAAAAGCAAGATAAGTTTTTAGATATAATTGTATCCAGAGCTAAAAATTTATTACAAATTATTAACGATATTATTGATATCTCGAAAATAGAAGCAAATCAATTGCATATTGACATACACGAGTTTTCGCTAAAAAAAATGTTGTATGAGGTATATTCTTTTTTCGAAGCTGAGATTTTTGCTAATGGGAAAAAGAATTTGAAACTAAAATTTAATGCACTCCTAAACAATTACACAAATTTTATAAAGTCAGACGAAGTTCGATTAAAACAAATACTTACAAACCTTATCAGCAACGCTATAAAATTCACCGAAAAGGGCAATGTTGAATTTGGATATAATTTGCGAGGTAATTATCTCGAATTTTTTGTCCGCGATACAGGCCTAGGTATATCCAAAGATTCACAAAAATATATTTTCGACAGATTCAGACAAGCAGATAATTCAATCACACGCGAGTTTGGAGGCACAGGACTAGGTTTATCAATAAGCAAACAATTAGTAGAAAAATTAGGAGGGAAAATATGGTTTAACTCGCAAAAAGAAAAAGGAACCGAATTTTATTTTACCACTCCATTTGTTCCTGTAAAAAAACTAAAACAAGAAGAAATTAATAAAAAAGAAAAACTATTAGACTTAGATGGTATAACCATAATGATTGTTGAGGATGATTTAATAAGTATTACTTACTTAGAGGAATTGTTAATGGCAACAAATGCTAAAATAATAAAAGCCAACGATGGTAACATTGCAATCAAGAAATTTAAAGAAAACCCAGATATAGATATTATTTTAATGGATGTGCATTTACCTTATGTCTCAGGAAACGAGGCTACTCAAATAATTAAGAAAATAAAAAAAACAGTTCCTATTATTATGCAATCAGCTTATGCAATGCCTAACGATAAGCAAGAAAGCTTTAAATGTGGTTGCGACGATTATATAACCAAACCCGTAGATGCCCGTGTTTTAATGTTTACTCTAAAAAAATATTTAATGTAATCACCTTCTTTTTTGTCTACGCAAAAGCTTCATAAATAGACGTACAATCAAATAAAAAATAGAATTATCATATTAATATTTTTTGTATATTTAAGTATATAAGGTAGTTTGAGAGTAATTTAAGATTCGCAAAACCTATAAACAAAGAATTAATTTCTCGAACAGAAGACAAATTAAAAGCAGATGAAACCTTCATGATAATTTATTTTAACACACGCACCATGATTATATATTTTCAGCAAGTATAAAGTATTGAAAATAAAAAATGAAGGTTCACGAGCAGGATGTGCTGCGGATTTGTGAGAGCGAGTAACAAAAAACTCCTCCTCACAGGAAAGGAATATAAATAAAAGTAAATTAACAATTAACAAAATTATAAATAGATGAAGAAAGTATTGTTAATTGAGTCAGACCCCAAATTGCTCGATAAGACAGCAAGATACTTAATCGATAAAAATTATGATGTAACAACTACTAACGAAGGATCTTTTGGAGTACAGAAAGCTTTAGAAATAACTCCCGACATAATATTATGTGATACAGATATCCTTGGATTAAGTGGATATGAAATATTTAATACTCTACAACAAATCAATTCAACAGCAATTATTCCATTTGTATTTTTAATGAATGAAATATCGGCACAAGATGCCAGAGCTGCTATGAATCTAGGTGCTGACGATTACTTAGAAAAACCATATGAGTTAGAAGATGTATATAAACTCATAAAAATACGTCTCGAAAAACAAGAAAAAATTCTAGGTCTTGCCGACGAAAAATTCAACACTCTAATGGAGCATTCCAGCGATGGAATTTTTATTTATCAAGATGAAAAATTATCGTATGTAAATAAACAATTTTGCAATTTAGTTGCATATTCAAAAAAAGATTTACTCGGAATGAATCTTGTTAATATTATTTACAAAGATGACATCCACCTACTTATAGATAAAATAAGTCGTTGCTTAAAAGGAATACATAAAGATATATTAATTGACCTGAGAGCTATTAGAGGAGATCAGAAAATAGTTAATGTTACTCTTTCTGGAAGTATTATTAGTTTTAATGGGAAAAAAAATATTGTAGGTTCTATTCGTTTAAACAAAATAATAGAACAAGAGTTTGTTCCTTGTAAAAACGGGGTTAGCATAACTTTAAGAGAAAAGGAGATTCTTAAACTTATCTGTCAAGGCTTATCTAATACCGAAATAGCAGATGATTTAAGTATTAGTGCTCGAACCGTTGAAGGACACAGGGCAAATCTATTAAACAAAACTCAATGTAAAAATACCGCAAGTCTGGCTATTTATGCAGTTAAATATGGCCATTATAAAATAATGTAAGTAAAAATACGAGTATCTTTTTATTCTAATCAACTGAACAATTTGCACTGTTCCTTCCTTATATTATTAGGGTGTTAATATTTCATTTTTTATTTGTAAGTATAAATACTTAATACCTCAAAACAGGTAATTACTCTCTATTAATTAGATTAATTATTTCCTTATTTTGAATAAGCGAGGAAAGAAGGAGATGAAAAAGAAAATACTTATAGTAGATGATGATTGGAGTTGTGATTTAACAATAAAATTATTTTTAACAGAAAAGTTATTTGATGTTTTTTTAATGAATTCATACGAACAGGTTTATGATTTTTTAAAGTTAGATACTCCTGATATTGTTTTAATAGATGTTCTTATGAAAAATGAAAAAGGATTAGAAATTTTGAGGAAAATAAAACAAAAAACCCAAAATATTCCTTTAATAATAATAAGCAAGGCTAAAAATCCTTTGATTATTGAAAAAGCATTTAAATGCGGAGCCTATGATTATTTAATAAAACCAATGAATTTTAAAGATCTTAACAATAAGATTTGTTATGCTTTAAATAAAAAATTGATAAAAAGACTACATCATGTTTAGAGAAGACAACCCTAAAAGCACACTTTATCTGGCCTATAAAATTGGAGATGGAGTTTTTGCATCACATTCGGGTGAAATACGAAAAATATTGGATGTAAAATCGATAAAAAAAACACGTCTACATATAGGTAATTTTGTTGATGTTAATGGAATGGAAGTCCCTGTATTAAACTTACATGATAGACTTGATCAGAAATATCGAAATAACACAAAAACCAAATCGGTTATAATAATGAGAGTAAGTTTAAGAGAAACCTATTCTTACATTGGATTATTAGTCGACGAAGTGATGCTACTATTTGATGTATTCGAAAAGAAAATACAACCTAACCCTTTAATCAATGAATATTTTAGTGCCGAATATATTGAAGGTTATTATACTCATAAAAACACATCGATAAAATTAATAAACATACGTAAACTTATAAATACCGACGATTCGGTTATAATACGTACATGGAACAAAAAACGAAAATTAGTGCTTGTAAATTAAAATATAATGCTTTTTGTAAAACTTTAGGTTTTTAATTTTGGCGATTGTTTGCTTATAAGTAGTCCGGAATTCTGGGGTTACAATATTCCGGATTACTTTTTACTAAAAACAAAGTTTAATTTTCTTAAAATCATGATTGAATTAATAGGTGAAAAAATAGACTGGAGTTCTAAAAAAATTTTAATCGTCGAAGACGATGTTTTCAGTACAGAATATTTACGGGAAGTTATTTCTGAAACAAATGCACAAATAATACATTGTACAAACGGAAAAGATGCTATAGAATTAGTTAAAAAAAGTTCTGATATTGATTTAATATTAATGGACATACAACTTCCTGAAATGAGTGGAGAAATCGTTACTCAGAAAATCCGAAAAATAAAACCCAAAATCCCAATTATTGCACAAACAGCTCATGCTATGGCCAGCGATAGAGAAAATTGTTTAAAAGCTGGTTGTTCTGACTATCTTTCTAAGCCAATATTGATAACCGATTTATTTCTAACACTTAAAAAGTATTTATAATGAAAAAGTCTGAAAAGTAATTTTTTATTCAAAAATAATAATTACCTTAGTAACTGTAAGTTATTAGGTTAAGTGATTGACCTATATTTATTTGTTAGTTTGTTGTTGTAAGGAGGCTTTGGCCTCCTTTTTAAGTATTTATACTCATGAAATAAACGAATTTATTTTTTTATTTTGTAATAGTATTTATTGCAAAATCAATATAATGACAGAAGAAGGAAACATACTAATAGTTGATGATGTTTCGACTCATTTATTATTACTTCAATCAATTTTACATGACGAGGGCTATAATACAGACATAACCAATAAACCTCAAGATGTTCTAGAGTTACTTCTTGAAAAAGAATACAACGTAGTGTTACTCGATGTTATGATGCCCAAAATGGACGGGCTACAGGTTTTAGATGCAATAAAAAGCAATCCTAAGTTATCATTAATTAATGTTATAATAATCTCGGCTCGAACCGATTCGTGGAGTATTAAAAGTGCCTTAGACAAAGGTGCTTTTGATTATATAACTAAACCTATAAACATTCGAGACGTTAGAAATAAAGTTAAATCGGCAATGATCGAAAGTTTATAACCAAGCTTACTCCCCAATAAAAATAGGCAATTGATTAAACCTTGATAGCATTATTAAGTCAATGTGACAAATGTTTTTTATAAATACCTAAAGTTTGGTATTGTGCAGTCATAAACTTAAATATATTTTTGCTTCGAAATGAAGAATATGAACATACATATAAAAAGAAATATTGCGACATTCGTATTTTTTATATTATTCGGAGGGATTATATTTAATTCTACCTTCTTTCTTCATGCTCACCGAACAGCTTGTGGTCGTATTGTTATTCATGCACACCCTTACGACAAAGATGGAGAACATCAGAATCCTTTATCTAAACATAAGCATAATAAAATAGATCTAGACCAATTAAGTTCTATTGATTATTACACATTAAAAGAAATATCTACAGATTTCAAAAATATTTCGATCTTAGAATCAATATTTTTATGTCAACCAAGTAATAATACTTACTACTACATTCCGGAATATATTTCCTTACGAGGACCTCCGGTTTTATCTTAATATTCTTATTTTAATATCATATCGCAATGTATTAGTTTACTTATACTCGAATTGTTAGGGTAGTTGTTATGCCTATTTATGGGGTATTGCTTATGATATAGTTTTAAACAAAAATCAAATTTAATCATATATACAACAATGAAAACACTTTATTACGGAGTTTTACTAATTTTTATTTTATTCTCGGTTGATGCTTTTGCTCAACGAACAGATGCTAATGTAATAGGACACGTGGTTGATTCGGAAGGAGAACATATCCCATTTGCTACCATTGTATTAGAAAACACAACTATTGGAACGTCGACAGACGAAACTGGTCATTTTACCCTAATTAACATGCCTTTAGGCAAACAAGTCGTAAAGGCTTCGGCTATAGGATACAAACCAGTTACTCGCACAATTGAATTGAAAGGAAAAGAAACTGTTGAATTAAAATTTGACCTAGAGCAAGATGTATTAGGTTTGGAGCAGGTTGTTGTTACTGCCGACAGAAATGATAAACACAGAACAAATGCATCGGTAATTGTAAATACCATTACTCCAAAATTATTTGAAGTAGCACAAACAGCAACAATTAGCGATGGTTTAAATTTCTGTCCTGGATTACGAATGGAAAACAACTGCCAAAATTGTGGTTTTTCTCAAGTTAGAATGAACGGTATGGAAGGACCTTATTCACAAATATTAATCAATAGTCGACCTATATTTAGTGGTTTAGCTGGAGTTTATGGTTTAGAGCTAATTCCTTCAAACATGATTGAACGTATGGAGGTTATTCGTGGTGGAGGTTCTGCTTTATATGGTAGTAATGCCATTGCCGGAACTATTAACTTAATATTAAAAGATCCAATTAATAATTCATACGAGGCAGGAATAACTTCAGGTTATACCGGAGTTGGTCTTAAAGGAGCTGGCGATCCTGCTTTTGATTACAACTTGGATTTTAATACCTCATTAGTATCATCTGATAGTAAAACAGGAATGGCCTTGTATGGATACAATCGCGATCATGATGCTTTTGATGCAAACAATGATGGTTTCTCCGAAATTACAAGTATCAATAACATAACTTTAGGAACCCGAATATACCATCGTTTTGGACATAGAAATAAACTAGCCTTAGACTTCTTTACAATTAACGAAAAACGTAGAGGGGGTGATAGTTTAAATTTACCAGAACATGAATCTAATATTGCCGAATCGGTAAAGCATAAAATTACAACTGGAGCTTTGTCTTTTGATCAATTTTTCAGAGAAAGTGATAAGTTATCATTGTACTTATCTGGACAAAATATTGACCGAGACTCATATTATGGAGCAGGACAATCTCTTAAAGATTATGGAAAAACAGAAGGTTTTACGTACATATTTGGAGGACAATATACTGCTAACTTCGAAAACTCTAGTTTAATTGGAGGTGTTGAATACAAAGGAGAAACCTTGTACGACCAGAAGCTAGCTTATAAAGATATTGATAGTGCACGCTATGATAAAGGAAAAATAATTATTCCTGAAGTTGGAAATAGAGTTGTAGCTGATCAAGAATCAAATATTTTTGGAGCTTTTGCACAATACGAATACAACTTTGATAAATTAAGTGTTTCCGCTGGAGTGAGATATGATAGATATGTTATAAAAGATTTGAAAAAAGACTCCGATGAGACAGGAAATGTTCTAAGTCCTCGAGTAACAGTAAAGTATGATATTTTAAAATCATTACAAGGTCGCGTTAGTTACTCAAAAGGCTATAGAGCTCCTCAGATTTTCGACGAAGATTTACATATTGAAACTTCTGATGCAATGACAATTATACATAAAAACAGTGAGAACCTAAAACAAGAGACTAGTCATAGTTATATGGCTTCGCTAGACTTTAACAAACGATTAGGAAATGTAAATTTTGGATTTCTAGTTGAGGGTTTTTATACTAAACTTGATGATCCCTTTAAGAAAAAAAATATTCAATTAGAAGAAAATCCATCATTGACAATTAGATTGAGAGAAAATGGAGAAGGAGCTGTTATTAACGGAATTAATACTGAATTAAACTTAGCTCCAATCAATACCGATTTTACAATAACAGGAGGATTTACTTTCCAAAAAAGTAGATACGAAAAAAATCAAGAAGATTTCCCTGTAAAAGACTTTTTCAGAACACCCGAAACTTATGGTTATTTAACTTTAGATTGGGATTTTATGAAAGGATTCTGCATGTCGGCTACAGGAAATTATACAGGCAGTATGTTAGTTCCTTATTATGGAGTTAAACTACCAGAAACTAAAAGAGAGCAAGGAGTATTAAGAGAATCTGATCCTTTCTTTGATTTAGGAGCAAAACTTAGCTATAAATTCAGACTAAATGGAGCTAGTATGAAAATATTTGTTGGAATGAAAAACATCTTTAACTCGTATCAAGATGACTTCGATAGTACAAAAGACAGAGATCCAGGATACATATACGGACCATCTTTGCCTCGATCAATCTATTTTGGAATTAGAATAGGTAACTTATTATAGATTTTTAGAGTAGTAAGATTATTAAAAGAGTCATCGGCAAATGCGATGGCTCTTTTGCTTTTATACCAAATGAATTTCAAGATGAGGGATTTGTAAAAGTGAATAATTTTTGTCTTAGACACGACGAAAAAGTAAAAGATAGCCGAGTTACCTTGCAACTTTTTTGGCAATGGATAAGACAAAAAGAAAAATTTTTACCACTCATTTTGATGTTCTTTTGGTATTATACATTATATGATTTTGCAAAAAACCTCACAATTAAAATCATAATTAATAAACCTACAGGAAATAATATCCATGATGATATACCAAAAGCCGCAGGAATTGTTCCTATAAAAATAGAGACAAGCCCTACTGTTATAGCATAAGGAAGTTGTGTTCTTACATGTTCGATGTGATTACAAGAACTAGCTAACGAACTCAAAATTGTCGTATCAGAAATAGGTGAGCAATGATCTCCTAATACCGATCCGGCAAGAACTGCCGATACTACATTGTAGAATATAGCTAACGAATCGTTGTAATCGAGACCAAAATTTTGAGCTATTAACCACGATGCAGGAAGTATTAATGGATATAAAATAGCCATTGTCCCCCACGACGAGCCTGTTGAAAAAGCAACAAGTGCCCCTAATACAAATGTAAAGACAGGTATAAACTGAGGCGAGATATTAATACTAACAAGAGCCTGCGAAATAAAATCGGCTGTATGCAACTGTTTTGTAACAATAGCTATCGACCATGCTAATATTAATATTATGATTGCTGTAAGCATGGTTCTAAATCCATTAATTAAACTATCGATAGTTGCTTTTAAATCGAGAATTTTCTGACTAACAGTTAAGACTATTGCAACTAAAACTCCAGATATTGAAGACCAAAGCAAAGCTTTATACGAATTGCTATTTCCGATAATAATAGATAACTTTTTTGAGAAAGGAATTAAATTATCATTCCATACACTTTGATCCCATCCGGTATAAACTAACCCACAAAAAGTTCCGAATATAATTATCATTACCGGAATAACTGCATTATACCATCGAGCTTTTATATTTTCCGAAACTTCTAACTCGTTAAGCTTATTCGAAAAAGTATTGTCATCACCATTTGCATCTAAAGTATTTGCCAAACGGGCTTTTCTCTCGGCATGATACATTGGTCCAAAATCTTTTTGTTTTACTATTAATATAACAATAAATGATAAAGCAAATATTGGATAAAATGCATAACTAAGTGAGTTTATAAAAATATTATAAGCACTTTCGTTTAGTCCTATAGTATTAATTCCATCTTGTATATAACTTAACTCTGCACCAATCCATGTAGTAACAAATGCTATTGAAGTAATTGGAGCAGCAGTAGAATCAACTATATACGCAAGTTTTTCTCTTGATATTTTTAACTTATCGGTAACTAAACGCATGGTGTTTCCTACAACTAAAGTATTGGCATAATCATCGAAAAAGATTAAAATCCCCAAAAGCCATGTAATAAATTGTCCAGAACGAGGATTATTGGCGTATTTCGATAAGATATTAACAATCCCTTTCATACCTCCATTTTTGGTAATAATATTAACCATTGCGCCTATTAGCATCGAAAAAATAATTATTGACAAATGACCCGATTCGGTTAAAGACTCGATAATGTAAGTATCGACAATTGCAAATAATCCCTTAAAAACAGCTACAAATAAAGATGTATCCTGATACCAATATATAGCAACAGCTCCAACAAAAATACCAACAAACAGTGCGGTAAAAACTTCTTTAAAAATAAGGGCAAACAAAATAGCTATAAGAGGAGGTATTATTGAAAACCATAAAGGTATTGGAGTAATTTTTTTTTTGTAATAAAAATCAGAAAATGATATCGTAAAATCTTCTTTTTTTTCGAATTTATAATCTAACAAAATTAAACCTTCTTTAATTTTCACATTAATAGGTTTGTTATTGACTGATATTGTTATAATTTTACCCTCGATTTCTTTTGCATAATTTTCGTTATTTATTCGAACGCTTATATCAACAGGAATTGATTGCACAATAATTAGTGGCATTTCTATGCTGACATCATTTTGTGTTAGTTGTATTTGATTTGTTAGCTCATTTGCTTTGGAGAGATAATAGGCTAAGATTAGAATAAGTCCTATTATTAGTTTTTTATACGGGAGATTCATTAAACAGGATTTTTGATAAAAAGATTTCCTAAAATATAGAAAATAATCAAACGATTAGCCTTTTAAGTTAGTTTTTTTACCAACATTGAGAATAAAATAATGAAATAAATAAAACAATTTTTCGAAATTTTAGTAAAAAGAGAATGATTTTGATTATGGTTTTGTGTTTATTTTTTGTAAATTAAAGCATATAAGTTAGTTATACGATAAATTTTTGATTAAATAGTAACTTATACTACAAATATTATGAGGATGTATCTTGATTTTGATTTTTTAAAGATAGAGCATAAGAATTTAGGGTTAAAACAGGGTCGGATATTGATCTCAGAACCTCTTTTATCTGACACTTATTTTAAACGATCAGTTGTTCTTCTAACTGAATATTCGGGAGATGGAGCTATTGGTTTTGTTTTGAATAAGCCAGTCGATATTGCTTTAAATGATATCTTAGATGATTTTCCTAAATTTAATGCAAAAGTTTATGTCGGAGGCCCCGTTGCAAAAGATTCTATCCATTTTATTCATACTTTGGGTGATATGGTTCCCAATTCGGTTCATGTTAGAGATGATATATATTGGGGTGGAGATTTTGATTCATTAAAAGATTTAATTGCAGCCGGATTTGTAAAAAATAATCAGGTGCGATTTTTCTTAGGTTATTCAGGTTGGAGCCCGTTACAATTAGATGAAGAAATTAAAGAAAAAGCATGGTTAGTATCCGAAATAAAATCAACTAAAATAATGGGAGCAGATAAAAGTATCTGGAAACAATTGCTTATTAGTTTAGGTAAAAAATATAAAGTATGGGCTAATTTCCCCGAGAATCCAACTATGAACTAATTCCAAATGAAATTTCGTTTAATTTATTAATTAATAATTTTACTTTCTGATTAAAAAATCGCTTGTCTTCATAAGCCAAAACCCACCTAATACCATTTATGGTATTGGTTAAAAAAACTTCGTCGGCATTTAAAAGCTCTTGTTTGCTTATAGTTGATTTGTAATTTACTTTAAACCCCAATGAGTTGCTAATACGAAGAATTTGTTTTCGCATAATTCCAGCAACAGGACCTTCGTTAAGCGAAGGTGTTGATATTGTTTGATCTTTTATACAAAAAAGATTAGAACTGATTGTTTCGGTAGGATGTCCATTTTCATTCAGAATAATACAATCATCAACATTTTTTTCTTTAGCAAAAATCCCTGCCATTATAAATACCAACGAATTTGATGTTTTCAAATTCGAGAATATATTAAGCGGCTTATATATATCTTTAAATGTTTCAAGAGTAAATCCTTTCTGATTTAATTGATAATAGGGATATTCTAAATGAGAGGTTTCTACTAAATACGATATATTATTGTGAGCTGGAGTATATTTCCCTTCTGCATCTCGAAATACACTTAAACGGATTCTTACGCCCTGAAAGAGTTTGTTTTTATGCAAAAGCTTAATAATTTCTTTCTTTAACATCCCATCCTCGAAATTTTCCGGAATATTCATTTTTAAAACCTGCATTCCGTATTTTAATCGAATAAGGTGATCGTCGAAAAACTGGATTTCAGTGCCATTAGCATGCATTGTTTCAAACAATGCATCACCATAATAAAACGACCGGTTATTGTAGTTTAATGAAAATTCGGTTTTATAATAATATTTTTGATTGAATAGTACGAAAGAATTTACAGCCATAAATAAGTTAAAATTTAAGTTACAAATTTAAAAAAAATGAGATTTCATACCTTATAGTAAACCTTTGTTGTTTTTTAAAAGATATCAACACAAAATTTGAGACACTGTCAGACAACTACCCAATATTCGCAAAAAGATGACATTTGAGCTTCGGTTGAGCTCAATATTCGCAAAAAGATGACATTTGAGCTTCGGTTGAGCTCAATATTCGCAAAAAGATGCCATTTGAGCTTCGGTTGAGCTCAATATTTGCAAAAAAGATGTCATTTGAGCTTCGATTGAGCTCAATATTCGTAAAAAAGATGTCATTTGAGCTTCGGTTGAGCTCAATATTTGCAAAAAAGATGTCATTTGAGCTTCGATTGAGCTCAATATTCGTAAAAAAGATGCCATTTGAGCTTCGATTGAACTCAATATTTGCAAAAAAGATGTCATTTGAGCTTCGATTGAACTCAATATTCGTAAAAAAGATGCCATTTGAGCTTCGGTTGAGCTCAATATTTGCAAAAAGATGTCATTTGAGCTTCGGTTGAGCTCAATATTCGAAAAGAAGATGATATCTAAATCAATACTTATAAAAAATCACAAACCCAAATTTATCATATTAGCGTTATCTCTATTCTGTTCTTTAACTCTTAAGGCTTTTTTTTCAACAATAAGCTATCACCTCATCAAAAGTATTATCCTTTATTTTTGGGCAAAACCAAACAAAACCTACATACAATGCCATGCATGATAAAAATCATATAAATCTGTATTGCACAACACGTTCAAATGTGAAAATTAATTCTATTTTTGTCGTGTTAATCAATTAACAATGATTTCTTAACTATTATAATTTAATATTATGAACGTAGATAAATTAATGCTTCAGCTAGAACAAAAACATCCTGGAGAGAAGGAATATTTACAAGCTGTAAGAGAAGTTTTAGAATCAATCGAGGAGATATACAATGAAAATCCTCAATTCGAAAGTGCTGGAATCATCGAAAGAATTGTTGAACCAGATCGAATTTTAACTTTTAAGATACCTTGGGTAGGCGACGATGGAAAAGTTAATGTTAACTTAGGTTATAGAGTACAATTTAACAACGCTATTGGACCTTACAAAGGAGGATTACGTTTTCACCCAAGTGTAACATTGAGTGGATTGAAATTCTTAGGTTTCGAACAAATTTTCAAAAACTCGCTAACTACTCTTCCTATGGGTGGTGGTAAAGGTGGTTCTGATTTCGATCCTAAAGGAAAATCAGACGCTGAAGTAATGCGTTTTTGCCAAGGTTTCATGATGGAATTATGGAAACTTATCGGTCCTGAAACTGATGTTCCTGCTGGAGATATCGGAGTTGGTGGTCGCGAAATAGGCTTCTTATACGGAATGTACAGAAAATTAGCTAAAGAAAATACTGGTGTATTAACTGGTAAAGGTAGAAACTGGGGTGGTAGTTTAATTCGTCCTGAAGCTACTGGTTTTGGTAATGTATATTTTGCAAAAGAAATGTTAGCTACTAAAGGCGAAACTTTCGAAGGTAAAACAGTTGCTATTTCTGGTTTCGGAAATGTTGCTTGGGGAGCTGCAACTAAAGCTACCGAATTAGGAGCTAAAGTTGTTACTATTTCTGGTCCTGACGGATATATCTATGATCCAGAAGGTATATCAGGAGAAAAGATAGAATATATGCTAGAGCTTAGAGCTTCGAACAATGATATTGTTAAGCCTTACTCATATAAATTTGAAAGTGGGCAGTTTTTCGAAGGAAAAAAACCATGGGAACAAAAGGTTGATATTGCTCTTCCTTGTGCTATTCAGAACGAATTAAACGAAAATGATGCAAAAACTCTAGTAGCAAACGGATGTATATGTATTTCAGAAGGAGCTAATATGCCTTGTACTCCCGAAGCTATCGAAGTAATTCAAGGAGCTCAGTTATTATATGGTCCAGGTAAAGCTGCTAATGCTGGTGGTGTTGCAACTTCTGGTTTAGAAATGTCGCAAAACTCAATGAAATTAAGTTGGACAATTGAAGAAGTTGACGCTAAACTACACCAAATTATGTGTGATATCCAC
>JAKSCO010000069.1 GCA_022360575.1 Bacteroidales bacterium
CAGGAAGCTAATTTCATATGCAGGGAGCATTTTTATCACGCATTTTGATGCTTTTTTGGTATTACAGTTTAAATCGTATTTGTAGTTTTATTTCAGACTTTGTATTTCCCTTAATTTGAGTTAGTCCCGAAGAAATGACCTGCTTGTCAGAGTAAAATGTTTGTCCCCATTTTAGCCAAATACTCATAAATCGGGCAATATTGTATTTTATATTTAAATAAAATCGCGAACCTTTCGAGTAATATGCCGGTATCGAAAACGAATATAAAATATCGCTTTCGTAAGTATATATCCGCGTATCATACGAATCGGTATCGA
The DNA here is from genome assembly GCA_022360575.1 of Bacteroidales bacterium. Lineage (GTDB taxonomy): Bacteria > Bacteroidota > Bacteroidia > Bacteroidales > UBA12077 > UBA12077. The sequence continues at coordinate 319 of JAKSCO010000069.1, forward strand.
AAATAGCATAACGCATATTCAACGAAATAGGAACTCTAACGAAATCATAAAAAACATCCTGAAAAACAAGATAACCATAAGTTGTATTCTTGGCTTTTATAAACCTCGATATTTCAATTCTGTTTTTCAGCAACAAATTCTTATTTACTCTGTAGCTAACATGATATCGCAGTTTTAAATTGCTTTGTTTTGTAAGTTTATTTAGTCCTGAGTTCAAGTTATTGTTCACATATTTCTTTTCGTTTTTTATTCGGAAATACATCTCTAAATTTTGTTTCGGAGTATAGTTTATTTCAACAAGCCATTCATTCCCGTTCGATGGAGCATCGGCATTGTATTTAAACCAGTCGAATTTGTAAATATCATAATAAGCATTAATCATCCAATATTTTATAGGATTAATTCTTATGCCAAAATAAAAACCGCTCTCATTTCTATTACCCGATGATTCCGAAAAAGCATTTGCATAACTGGCTTGATATTTTTTACCGTAACTGCGATGTATTGCCGACAAAGAAACTTGCGATATCGGATTAAGTAGCATCCCATTTAAAAAAGCTTTCCCTTTGTTAAAGCTATATGCTTCTTCGCCAAAAAAGATAAAATCAGAAACTCTAAAACTGTAGTTTATGCCAACATTAGAATTCTGATTACCTCGAAACTGAAACTGATTCTCGGGATTTATTTCTCTCAATAAACTACAACCTAACCGATAATTAACAGCTGTAATCCCAACCTTAAAGCGCGGATGCTTATAACTTATATCTCCGCCAATTATTTTCTCGTCAATTGCATCTTTATCTTCTATTTCCGAATAAGTCGAGTGATAACCTGTATTCTGAAGCGAAGAAACACTCGCGATTTTATTATTGATACTATCTTTTATATTGGCATCAATCTTTTTTTTCGAATAAAATACAGTAAAGTTAAATTTCTTAAGTTGTATTGTTGTTCCTATTCCTCTCATAAACATATTTTCGTTAGTCGACGAATATTTCTTTAAACCTTGAGCTTTCTTAGCAATATTTAAAACATCACACGTTTTACCAAATCCTATATTCGACCACAATACAAGACCCTGTCCAAACTGTGCCTGAAAATCACCCAATGTTAATGTTTTTATTATTCCAATTTTGTTTAGCTGAAAATGTGCCGAGTAAAAGTCAAATCCATTAGGATTGTTTCCTTCAAAAAATTCTTCGCCTGCATCTTTTTCAGCTGTAATACCATAAAAAATTCTATCCTTATATCGATATTTATATTGACTGTATAACTTATACGGATTTCCCAAATATCTCGAATTGGGCTTTGCCGCCAAAATTGAATCCGAAGCAAAACTATATCCCACTTGGGGTTCAATAACTTTTTGTGTCCGTAAAAACAACTGATGCTTCCCATATTTAACTGCATTCTTAAATCGAAACTCATCGTTCCTCGGTTTTGGGGTAATGCAAACAAAAGGCAGTAGTTTTTTTATATCCTTGCCCGAAAAACCCGGAATTACTTGTAGTTCGTATACCGAAAGCATATTGCCTTTGCGCTCAATGTATCTGTGTAAGCTTTTAATCTGAAATTCACTAAGTATTTTTAATCTTTCAAGCTCTTCGCTTGTTGCTGTATTTAAATTTAAAGGATTATTATAATAATAGTTTAAATCTTCGTAAAGGCTCGAGTAATCAATCTCTATATCCGAATTTTCGGCAATATTTTCGATAAGATCTTCAAATGAAGGTGTTTGTGATAAAGCATTAAATCTAAATACAACAACAAACAATAATGCATACAAATAGTTAAATCGAAGTGTTTTAGAAAGCATAGCTAAGTGTAAATGATGGAGTAAATCCTAAAGTTTGATGTTTAAAACAAGCAATATTAGCATTGATATTTTTGTAATTAAATCCTATTCCAAATGAATACCTGTCTGGATTTGTTGATATCCCTGCCTGTAACGAAATAAAAGAAATGACCTTATAATCTATTCCCAGCTTAAACACAGGCTTGTAATTAAAATCTTTTTCAACACCTACAGCAAGTAATATTTTTTCCGAAAACAAATAACTAAGACCAAAGTCAATAATTGTAGGTATTTGTTCCTTCCCCGTTTTGCTATGCGAAGGATTGTATATGTGAGCTCCAATAAAAAAATGATCAATAGGCTCAGACAATAATCCTATTTCAAAGTTAACCGAACGAATGTCTTTATAGTTCCCGGCAATATGTGTATGTAGATAATTTAGTTGTAATCCTACCGAAAAATATTTTGTAAAACTTCGTGCAAATGCCAAACCTGCTTGAGTTTCGCTATATTGCGAATATCCATAATACGAATATGAAGCTCCGAGTGTCCCCGTTTTTGTAGGCAATGCAAATACAATCCCTTGCAAGTTTTGTTCTTTAACGTATCCCGTTTGATGCAAGCCTCCTATTTCAATATTTTTCAAGTAAGCTAAGCCTGCCTGATTGTAATAAACAGACCAAATACTTTGGGTTGTTACTCGGGTATTGCCCATTGCAGCTGCTTTCCCTGCACTTATTTTATTTTCGTGAATAGCATAAGTATTCATAAAACATCCTATAAATGCAAAAAACAAGAGAAAGCGCATATACGTTTTATCTAAAATCATAGTGCTAAAATTGATTTCTTATGTCAGAATGGTTTCTTAATGATATCTAGTTTTTAATCTATTTCGCGAAAAAAGAATTTTTAATGTTTTTTTAAAATACGATAAATGCCACAAAACGTGAAATAAAGCAATGATAAACCAAGCAATTCCAATGTTTACATGTAGCTTCATTAAAAAATCAGATATTACAGAATCAGAGTTTATGCTATGCAAAAATGCCATTACAAATCCCGAATTCCCAGCTATTAAAAAAGATACTAAAAGCAATAAATTCCAAATACGACGATGATTTACGTATTTTATCACTTTCTTCTTTGCAAAAAAATAGCTAATCAAATAAACTACTAAACAAATAATGCTTATTGGTAAAAATTCATAATCATTCATAATCGATTATTTTCAACTTCGAACTAAGATATGAAATTAAAGTAGTTATGTCAATTGCTATTTTACTTTTAGCAAAAACAAAGTAAGTTTTCCCTTACAATTGATCTATTCTTTTTATATTATATTGGTTCTTCATTTGGGATAAAATTGAATTTTAAATAGAAATCAATAAATTTTAGATTAAATGAATAATTTTGGTAAAAAGATTTTTGATAATGATTTTCGGTAAAAAAATAACTAAAATATCAGGTTCGTTAAATTATTTAGCTTGGCAGCGATTTAAAAAAAATAAACTATCAATAAGTAGTTTAGCTTTTATAATTGTAGCAATCATTGTATCTGTGTTAGGATATTTATTAACACCAGATAAAACAAATTTTGCAAACTCTCAGTTGCTCGAAATATCAACAAAACAACCCGGATTTAGATGTACAATGCTCAAAACTTTTAAAAACGAAAATATTGATAAAAAAGGGGTTTTTCATAAAATGATCTGGGGTAAAAAAGATCCGTTTAAATACATTCCGATCAATTCATATTATTTCGAAAATCATAAATTAATCATCGAAGAATTTAACGATGTTGAGGGCGAAGACCCTTTCTATACAGAAATAAATCCAATTGATGTTATCGCAAAAATAAAATATGGAACTAAGCAAAGTTATGATAGGGGGATCTTTACTTATATTAATATCGAAGGAAAAACTCAACATATTTCGTTAAAAGAAGTAAAGCACAAGATATCCGAAAAGCATATAGTAAAAAAAAGATTTGCTTTAGGAACCGATCGTTTTGGTCGCGATTTGTTTAGTCGATTATTAATAGGAACACGAATATCCTTGTCGGTAGGTTTTATTTCAGTTTTTATATCCCTACTTATAGGTATAAGTCTAGGGGCTATTGCCGGATATTATAAAGGTGTTGTCGATAATGTAATAATGTGGCTTATAAATGTGATATGGTCTATACCAACATTACTCATGGTTATTGCTATTACTTTAGTTATAGGCAAAGGTTTTTGGCAAATATTCATAGCTGTAGGCTTAACAATGTGGGTCGAAGTAGCCAGAGTTGTCCGAGGGCAGGTATTGAGTATCCGCGAAAAAGAATATGTCGAAGCAGCTCGTGCCCTAGGGTATAGTAATTTCCGAATTATATTCCGACATATATTGCCCAATATTTTAAGTCCTGTTATTATTATTTCGGCAGCAAATTTTGCAACAGCAATTTTACTCGAGGCGGGGCTTAGTTTTCTTGGTATTGGAGTTCAACCTCCGGTTCCTTCGTGGGGAACTATGATAAAAGAACATTATGGTTACATTATAATGGATAAAGCTTATCTAGCAATATATCCCGGATTGGCAATTATGTTAATGGTTTTGGCATTTACTCTTATTGGAAATGGTTTGCGCGATGCTCTGGATACAAAAGATTCAAACTCTTAAAGTTGTTCATAACGATTCCATGTTGCTTTTTATCAAGAAAAACATTCGTTTAATCAAAAAGAAAGAACTCATTCATACTTTAAATTGTCTTTAATATAGAATCAATGAAAGGGACGAGGGGATGTTTGAAATATTAAAGAGTAGCATTGATGCATTGAAGAAAAAAGTACAGAATAACCTAGATTTAATTACCCAAAGCGAAAAACAAATCAGAGAATTGTTAAAAGAACCTATGAGCAAAGAACGCTCAAATAAATTAAATCAACAGTTCGATTACAATGCTAAATTATTAGAAGAAAATAAAGAAGCTCTGGCAGTACAACGAAAACTCATTAATTTTCTTAAAAAATACAAAATCGAATTAGATGCTGTATCTGATATATTCGAAGATGATGATGATGCTTATTCGGTTGTTTTACAAAATAATTTAAACAGAGACGAATATATGGATCTTACCAAAAATGAAATTGTTGATTTCAATAAAAAGCACCCATATTTCAACGACGAAAGTTTCTTAAATGAATTATTAGAACATTTTTCTAAAAGCGAAAATTACGAAATGTGTGCAAAGTTAATTGGTGAGAAAAAAAATAATCGAACAAAATAGGCTGATAATAGTTACTATAGTATGATCTGTATAGTGCGATTTAGGATTGAAGAAGGTTGGCACAGATTGATTTATTTGTGTATTGGAGTATTGTGATGTAAGATATTTTGAGCTATAATAACATTTAAATAAATACGATTATGCAAAAAAAGATCATAGTCATCGGTTTAATAATTTCTTCTTTATTGTTTGTTCAGTGTATTCAGCATACCGATAAATCAGAACAACCAAAATCAAAAATAGAGAGGTTACTTTCAAATTATGCCGATGTAAAATTAGAATCGGATTTAGACAAGCTAACTCCTAACCAAATGGCAATGATCCCAATTCTTATCGAAGCTGCTGAAGTTATTGATGAACTATACTGGCTACAAACCTGTAAAGATAAAGATGAGATTTTTAATTCTATCTCAAACGATAAGATTAAAAAATACTTCAAGATTAATTATGGTCCGTGGGATAAATTATCTGGAATGAAAACCTTTGTTAAAGGAATCGACGAACGCCCGCTTGGAGCTAATTTTTATCCAGAAAATATGTCATATCAAGAGTTCGAAGAATTAGATGATATGGATAAATATAGTTCTTATACTTTAATCCGACGAAATGAGATCGGTAAACTTAAAATAATACCTTACCATAAAGCGTATAACGAAAAATTAGTAAAAGTCGCCGATTTGTTAAATAAAGCAGCTAAACTAACCGATGATAAGGGGTTTAAAAAATACCTTCAACTAAGAGCCAAAGCATTATTAAACGACAAATTTTTTGATAGTGATGTAGCATGGATGCAAATGAAGAATAATACTTTGGATTTCCTTGTTGGACCCATCGAAGATGCTGAAGATAGATTGTTCTTTGCAAAAACAGCATACCAAGCAATGTTGCTTGTAAAAAAAGATAAACTAAGTAAAGATTTAGAAAAGTATACACTTTTGGCTCCCTATATACAAAAAAACTTACCTGTTGATGATAAATATAAAAAAGAAATTCCGGGGAATCTCTCTGATATTGTTGTGTATGATGTATTATATTGCTCAGGAAGTTGGAATTCGGCAAGTAAACGAATTGCATTAACTCTTCCTATCGACGGACATGTACAACTTAAAGTCGGAAGCAGGAAATTGCAATTTAAAAATGTAATCGAAGCCAAGTTCGAAAAAATATTAATGCCGATAGGTAATCTATTAATTGACGATTCGCAGATCAAACATGTTACTTCAAAAGCATTTTTCCAAAATACAATGTTTTATGAGGTAGGAAGTACTTTAGGACTTCGTAATACGATCAACAATAAAGGATCTGTACGTAAAGCTCTAAAAGAGTATAACAATGTTATTGCCGAGTGTAAAAACGATATTTTAAGTTTATTATTTATCACAAAATTACACGAAATGGGCGAAATGAAAGATGAAGACTTAATGGACAATTACGTTACATATATGGCCGATGTTTTTCGTTCTGTACGCTTTGGTATATCTAACGACCAAGGTGTTGCAAATATGATCCGATTCTACTATTTCGAAGAAAAAGATGCTTTCCGTCGAAACGAAAGAACAGGGAAATACGTTATTGATTTTGATAAAATGAAAGAAGCAATGATGGATTTATCTAAAGAAGTGCTCATGATTCAAGGGGACGGTGATTACGATAAAGCAAAAAAATTAGTAAACGATAAAGGATATATACGAGATAAATTATTGCACGACTTGTATCGATTACAAAAAGAAAGTATTCCTAAAGATGTTGTTTTCGAACAAGGTTTAGAAAAATTAGAATAATCTTTTTTACTAAATAGTCTAATATTAAAATTTTAGTAAATTTAATTTTCCTGTTAAGCCAGACATAAACCTGTCTGGCTTTTAATTTAAAGAGTTTTTATCGTTCGTATAACAATTATACGAAAAGTTAAATTTTATTAAAATCACTTTTTAGTGCTGTCATTTATAGTATCTTTATTCGGTTTTAAAATACTTAAAATTACTTTGTATGACATTAATAAAATCAATCTCGGGAATAAGAGGGACAATTGGAGGAAAAGCGGGAGAAGGACTTAGTCCTTTAGATACAGTAAAGTTTGTAGGTGCTTATGCTCAATGGATAAAAAATAGAACAAATACCGAAAAATTAAAAGTTGTTGTTGGTCGCGATGCTCGAATATCTGGCGAAATGGTTAATCAGATCGTTACAGGAACTTTAATGGGAATGGGTATTGATGTAGTCAATATAGGTTTAGCCACTACCCCAACAACCGAAATTGCTGTTCCGTGCGAAAATGCTCAAGGAGGTATTATTTTAACAGCAAGTCATAATCCAAAACAATGGAATGCTCTAAAATTATTAAACGAAAAGGGCGAGTTTTTATCAAGTGCCGATGGTGCTGAGGTTTTGCAAATAGCACTCGACGAAAATTTTATTTTTGCTCAAGTCGACGATTTAGGATCTATTACCGAAAACAACAATTATTTGCAAACACATATAAATCAAATTATAGATTTACCATTGGTTGATGTTGATGCAATAAAAGAAGCCAATTTCAAAATTGTTGTTGATGCTGTAAATTCTGTCGGAGGAATCGCAATTCCTCAATTATTAAAAGCAATAGGAATAAAGCAAGTAGTCGAATTATATTGCAAACCAAATGGTATATTCCCTCACAATCCAGAACCCCTACCCGAACATCTTACCGAAATATCAGAGTTAGTAAAGAAAGAAAATGCCGACTTGGGTTTTGTTGTTGATCCTGACGTCGATCGTTTAGCTATTGTTAACGAAGATGGAAGTATGTTTGGCGAAGAGTATACTTTAGTTGCTGTTTCTGATTTTATATTAAAAAACAAAAAAGGCAATACCGTATCTAATTTATCATCATCACGAGCTTTGCGTGATGTTACTAATAGTTTTGGAGCTAAATATTTTGCTGCTGCTGTAGGCGAAGTTAATGTTGTCGAAAGTATGAAAGCAAACAATGCAATAATTGGAGGCGAAGGAAATGGTGGTATTATTTATCCTGAATTGCACTATGGTCGCGATGCTTTAGTCGGAATTGCATTATTTTTGACTCATTTAGCAAAAAGCAAAAAGAAATGCTCCGAATTAAGAGCTCAATATCCAGAGTATGTTATAGCAAAGAAAAAAATACAACTTACACCCGAAATTAATGTTGATAACATACTAAAATCTATAAAAACCGAGTTTGTTAATAATGAAATAAACGATATAGATGGAGTGAAAATTGATTTTGAACATGGATGGGTGCATTTACGTAAATCAAACACTGAGCCAATTATCAGAATATATGCTGAAAGCAGAAATATAGAACAGGCTAACAATTTAGCCGATCAAATTATTGATAAAATAAAAGCTTTAGCTTAAAACATAATATAGTATGCATTGTTAATGCATACTATATTGTACAACGAAAACTGATTCTAAATTTTAAACGGATGAAACCTTCAAAAAAGAATTAACATTTACTAATACAATTCTGTTTAACATATTGGTTGTTTGGTTAAGAAAGTATAATATGAAAGCTTGCAAACCATATTTGTAATTTGTAAAGATCAGTAGAAAAACTCTCTTTACAAGAAAAAGAATAAGCAATTAAAATAATAATAAAATATAACGGATGAAAAAGAAGTACTACATTATTGCCTCTCTTGCTCTTTTAATTATTGCATATATAATATTTAGTCCAAGCAAGAAAAACGAATCGAAGCAATTAATGGCAACCGTTGAAAAAGGAAAGTTTGAAATTATTGTTACAATAACAGGCGAATTACAAGCAAAAAGCTCTGTTGATATCAAAGGCCCTTCTGAATTACGCAATAGTAGAAACATTAGAGTTAGTAAAATAAAAATTAAAGATTTAGTTGCCGAAGGTACAGTTGTTGATTCTGGCGAATATGTCGGTGCTTTAGACCAATCTGAGGTAGGGACCAGTTTAAAAGATCTAGAAGATGGACTAGAGACAGCAAACTCAAAATACACCAAAAATCAAATTGATACAGCGATGCAAATGCGCGAGCTTAGAAATGGATTGGTAAATCTGAAATTCGAACTAGAAGAAGCTCAAATTGTTTTAGATCAGAGTAAATTCGAACCTCCTTCAAAAGTACGACAAGCAAAAATCTCTCTTGCAAAACAACAACGTTCTTATAAACAAGCTCTAGATAACTATAAGCTAAAAGTACAGCAAGCAAAAGCAAGTATGCTTGAAGCAGGAATAGCTCTACAAAAAGCTCAACGAAAGGTTCAAGAGGTTAAATCTGTAATGAAAAAATTTGATATATATGCTCCTCAGTCAGGCATGGTCATTTACAAAAAAGAATGGGGTGGCGAAAAACGAAAGGTTGGTTCTTCAATCGATCCTTGGGATCTAACAATAGCAACATTACCCGATTTATCATCTATGAACTCGAAAACTTATGTTAACGAAATAGATATTAGTAAAGTGAAAGTTGGACAAGAAGTAAGACTCGGAATTGATGCTTTCCCCAAAAAAAAATACACCGGACGAGTGTTAGAAATTGCTAATATTGGCGAACAACTAAAAAACACCGATGCAAAAGTTTTCGAAGTTATAATAGAAGTAAACGAGTCGGATAAAATAATGCGTCCGGCAATGACAACAAGTAATCAGATTATTACACAAACCTATAGCGATGTCTTGTATCTTCCCCTAGAAGCTATTAGCAACGAAGATAGTTTAAGCTATGTATATACTAAAAGCAATAAAAAACAAATAATTGTTCCGGGAGCAGCAAATGAAAATTATATAATTGTCGAAAAAGGTTTAGATGAAGGCGATGAAGTGTTTCTATCTGTTCCTGAAAATACCGAGAGGTTTAAATTATCAGGAGCCGAACTAATCCCGATAATAAAAGAAAGACAAAGAAAACAAGCTACCGAAAACGGAGGAATAGTTAAAGAAACATCTAAGAAAAAATCAAAAATAAAGAGCTAATATGTTCGATCGATATTTTCACGACATCGAAATTGCTATAGAATCAATTTTATCCAATAAGCTAAAATCGATATTAACAGCATTAGGAATAATTTTTGGAACAAGTGCTGTTATCAGTATGTTAGCAATTGGGAATGGGGCTCAGCAAGAAATTTTAGAACAAATTAAAATAGTCGGTGTAAATAATATTGTTATTACTCCTTCATATGATTCATCTCTAGATAATATCGAAAATGATGATAACTCTAAAAAGAGTAAAACAAAGAAAGGAAAATTTTCGCCTGGACTAACAATGAAAGATCTTAAAGCTATAAAGCAAGTTATTCCTTCTGTTAATAAAATAACCCCCAAAATTGTTACCAACTCATTTATTGTACAAAATGGGAAACGTATTTCGGCTAAAGTAATAGGTATAAATAACGATTATTTTGACGTGTACAACATAAATATTGATAAAGGAAATCGTTTTAACAAACATCAAACAAAAGAAGGAATGCCTATATGTATTATTGGATCCAATATTAGTTCGAAAATATTTAGTAATGTCAATCCTATAAATCAATATATAAAATTTGATCATGTTTGGTTAAAAGTTGTTGGGGTACTCAAAAAATCCGAAGTTAGCTCGTCCGCAGCCGAAAATGCAGGGGTTGATTTAGTTAACGATAATGTATTTATTCCGGCACAAACAATGCTCTTGAGATATAAAAACAATGCTCTTATTAATTCTAAAAACTTAGGGGGAGGATTCTTCTTTTCTTTCTCGGGTAGTTCAAAAAAATCAGTCTCAAAAAACCGAAATCAACTTGATAAAATAATTGTGCAAGTAAAAGAAACCGAACAATTAACTACTACTACCGAAGTTTTAAACCGAATGCTTTTGCGTAGACATATGGAAGTAAAAGATTTTGAAATCTCTGTTCCTGAATTACTATTAAAACAACAGCAACGAACAAAAGATATCTTTAATATTGTACTCGGGGCTATTGCTGGTATATCCCTTATTGTTGGTGGTATTGGAATTATGAATATTATGTTTGCTACAGTTATGGAGCGAATTAAAGAAATTGGTATCCGATTGGCTTTAGGTGCAAAAAAAGCTGATATTATAGCACAATTCTTAGCCGAAGCTATTTTAATAAGTGTTTCAGGGGGGCTAATAGGTGTTTTATGTGGAGTCGTCTTTTCGAAACTAATAACAAAATTTGCAGGAATATTAACAATTATATCTCCTGGATCAATCATTGTTGCTTTTGGTGTAAGTGCTATAATTGGGGTTATATTCGGAATTTCTCCAGCCAAACGAGCAGCCCAAAAAGATCCTATAGAGTCGTTAAGGTATGAATAATTCAAAACAATAAAAGGGATACTGTTTCAGAATTTATATAACCCCGATCGCTGAATGTAAATGGTGAATTTGTTTACAACCCTTATTTTTGATTTCAAGCTAAAAAACTCAAAGCACTAATAATAAATCAGGGTTTTTTATTTAATATTTATAAGTAAAATATCTCCAAAATCGTAGATTATATAAAAACTCAATTATGAGTTAAGCCCAAAATCTCAGATTATGTAAAACTCAATCATGTATTAAGCCCAAAATCGCAAACTGATAATCAGCGAAAGCTTATTTTTATTACTCATTTTGATATTCTTTTGTTATTAAATGGCAGGGCAAGTTATTCTGTTCCGGGAAGCAATAAAAAAGGCTGCCAAAAAAATATTTGACAGCCATTCTTCTTAAAATAGAAACTAAATTTCTATTCTCAATTTGAGTTTGGTAAATATTAATAGCTAAGTTATTTCATATCTCAAAAAGGATATCCTTAGCCTATCAATATTTGTTCGAGTGTTAGCATAAAACTCTTTCTTGTTAATTTATTTAGCAATTTCAATTCCGTTAACATTTTTACTTGCATAAATAATTATTGTTTGCTCTATCTTATTAACTCCATCCGAAGCTTTTATTAATAACTCGAAACTTGTACCTGCTTTGGGTTTTGTTTTCAGTATCAAATTATTCCCCTTAATCGAGACATATTTGTTTTCGCAGCTAAAACTTCCTTTCTCTCCTTCTGGATCATTCATGAAAATTTGAGCAATAACATCGTTTACTTTATTTTTTGAACTTATAACTGTATTGGTAAGTCCTAATCCTCGAGGCGACTCATTTTTTGAGTTTCCTTCTTTTATCGATATCGAAAAAGCTTTGGTATAACGAGCCCCGCTGTTATCGGCAACTTGTATGTTAATAACTTTACTTCCCAAATCTTCCGAGGTAAAATTCTTAGCTGTTAACAACTTGTTATCACAAATTCTAAAATATTTATTATCCGAAACCCCATTATCATCTAGTAGTGTATATACAAATTTCTGCTTACTAATATCTTGGTCGCTGGCTTGTAAAATTCCAATATTAGAAAACAAAGGTGCTCCTAGCAACACACCATTCCCTACTAAGAATATATCGTCCGGAGCATCGTTAATATCATTTACATGAATACTAAAATCTTTTGTAAAAGATATCTTCTTGTCAGAACTAGTACATTTTAGTTGAATATTATACAGAGCTTTTGTTTCAAAATCGAAATTAATTTTATTTTTCAGCTTATTATTTTTCAATGTAAAAAATTCATTATCGAGTTCCTTTGTTAAGCTTAGCGAATAATCTCCATCATTTACTCCTTCAAGGTTAAACTCTCCTATTTCGCCAATAGTATTTTCATTTAAATAAGTATTACTTAATAAAACTGCCGATGGATAAGGTATTTGTGTGGTTACATCACCTTTTTCTATAGTAAATTCTTTTTCAAACTTTCCTCCAAAACAATCATATGCTTCAACAACAATAGTATAGTTCTTTATAAAAGCTTGCGAAAACAATTTGTCAGCAACTATAAGTGTATTACCATTTACAATTCTAAAACTTGAGTTATTAGCCTTTTTATCATCTAATCTAAAGTACAATTTATCTTTATCTGGATCTACACCCGTAAATTGAGCAATATTAGTATACAAAGGCATCTTGTTGTTTGCTTTTGTATTGGTAATCGATATATTCGTTGGAGCTTTATTCCCCGGTTTTTTAAACCAAATAGCCATATCATACGAATAAAGAGTCAAGTCAGTCAGCTTTTTATTTGTAACCTTACAAGTATATACCCCTGCCTGCAACTCATCGAAATTATTAACAACACAATTTTTACCATCAATATTTACAGGTTTCCCATTTAACAGCCAAGTATATTCATTCCCCGATTCGGGTAAACTAAAGTTTAAAGCAATCGATTCTCCTGCCGATTTTGTTTCTTCTGTTGCATTACCTCCAATAGCTTTTTGTGGTGCATATATATATTCCCACTCGGAGCCAATAGCTCCTCCAATAGCCCCAGCTTTCAATGATTCAACACTTTTCTTAATTTTAAGAATATCATTAAAATTTAATCTATTGTTATCAATCCGACAAAAAGTAGTATTGCGACCAACAATTGCTCTCGAAGAAAGATTTACTGAGCCCAGTCTATCCATATTTAGGGATGTTAATTCATTTTGATGAATACAGAATTTAATCGTACTAACCCATGAATTTCCATTATTATTTACTTTCTTATTATAAAAATTTATCTCTGAAATCTTATTATTATCTAACCAAAGTTCTTTGTAGTAATTTCCTCCTTTAGCTAAGCCTAAATACTTACTTACCTTTTTTATATTATTATAACTGAATTTAATAACACCTTTTTGTTCCATCAGTAGCTTCCAACCTGTCTTTGCTTTAGGGTTATATGCAAATACATCTGGTATTTCTCCGGTTAAGTTATTGTTCGTTAAATCTATTATTTCTAATCTAAAATAACCAGTCCCATTATATCCAACCAAATTCTTATATTTTTCGATATAAGGAGATTCTTTGCGTTTTAATAAATCTTTAATTGTTTTATAATGCCAATTTTCACCCCCTGCTGAATTATACAATTCATTAAAAGCTTCTATTTGTCGTGGAACTATATTTTGAGTAATAGCATAATAGGGCAATATCATTATAGCTAAAATTGTAATTAATCTTTGCATATCTATTCTGTTTTATTGCTTAATAAATGTTTTTGTTAATGACTTATTATTATAAACTACTTTAAGGATATATGTTCCTTGATACAGTTGAGAAACATCAATTGTATTCTCGTTTGTTCTAAGCAATTCCTGCCCTTGTATGTTATAAATAATAAATTCGCCGTCTATTCCATCAACAGTCAATGTTGTGCTTGTCGGGTTTGGATATATTTTCAGATTAATATTCTTATCAAGATTAATCTCATCTATCCCATTAACATCTTTAGCTGTATAAATTGTAAAATCTTGAGTAATTTTATTATCTCCATCATTTGCCTCAATTGTTAATTTAAAGTTTATTCCTTTTTCTGGTTTCGATTTTAACAATAATAAATTACCAATGATTTCTACATATTCATTATTGCACGAGAAAGTTCCTAATTCTCCTTCTGGGTCGCTTAAAAATATCTTCCCAAAAATACTATTCACCTCCATATCCGAAGTAATAACGGCATTTGTAATTCCTAAGCCTAAAGGAATCCTATTCTCAGGTTTCTGAGCCAAAACTTTTACAGTAAAACTTTTCGAAAACTCAGCTCCTTTCTCATCTGTTGTCTTTATCTTTATCTTTTTACTTTGAACATCTGCTGGCTTAAAGTTTTTTGCAACAACCAAACGATTCTGTATTATTTTAAACTCCTTGTTGTTAGATTCTCCTTCGTTGTCAAAAGAATACCCGAACGTTAAATCTTTAACATCCTCATCAATTGTTTGCAACACACCAACGTTGGTATATAAAGGTGCCCCTAATATAACGGTATTCCCGCAAAGGATTACATCCTCAGGTTTATCATTACAATCGATAACCGATATATCAAAATCCTTTGTTAAAGTTATCTTCTTATCCGAACTCAAACAATTTAATCGAATAGTATATGATTTTCTTCTTTCGAAATTAAGTTTATTCTTAACACTCAATTTATTTCCTTTCAATAAAAACAAATTATTGTCAAGCTCATCAGTAAGACTAAATGAATATTTGCCACCACTAACTCCTTCTAAACTAAAATCACCAATAGCACCAATTTCATTTTCGTTAATTGTATTCTTACTTAAATTTATAGCTGTAGGGTAAGAAATATCTGTATCTATTTCATACTTCTCAATCGTAAATTCTTTCTCAAATTTCCCGCCAAAGCAATCATATGCTTCAACAACTATCGTATAGTTTTTAATAAATGGTTCCGAGAACAATTTATCTGCAACAATAAGTGTACTCCCATTTATAATCCTAAAACTCGAATTATTGGCTTTCTTATCATCTAACCTAAAGTATAGCTTATCCTTGTCTGGATCCATTCCTGTAAATTGTGCTATATTTGTGTACAAGGGCATTTTGCTGTTTGCTTTATTATTACTGATAGTTATATCCGTAGGAGCTTTATTTCCCGGTTTTTTTAACCACACAGCCATATCATACGAGCAAATCGTTAAATCAGATAATTCTTCGTTTGTAACTTTACAAGTATATACTCCTGCTTGCGAAGCATCAAAATTTCGAATACTATAATTTGTCCCTTGAGCATTTATGGGTTTACCATTCAACAACCAAGTATATTTGTTCTTTTTATTAACTAATTTGAATGATAAATCTTTTGAGTCTCCATTATCTAGAGTTGTTTCTGTAGATTTTCCTCCTACTGCTTTCTGTGGAGCATATATATATTCCCATTCAGGACCTAAATGTCCTCCAATAGCAATAGCTTTTGTGGCTTCAACAGATTTCTTAATCTTAATGATATCATCAAAATTCAATCGATTATTATCTATACGACAAAGAACAGTATGGTAACCAACAATTGCTTTCTCAACAGAAGCTGATCCCAGATTACTAATGCTCAAAGAACTTAGATCGTTTTGGTGAATACAAAATTTTGACGAACTAGCATATGGATTTACAGATGTACCTTTTACTGGTTTTATATTTATTTCCGAAATCTTATTATTATCTAACCAAAGTTCTTTATAATATCCTTTTGTTGCAGAAAACCCAATAAAATCGGACACTTTTGTAATTTCATTATAGCTAAACTTTGCTATACCCAGATTCTCTAAAGTAAAACTCCATTTTAATGAAACATTATTTTTCTTATAAGCAAAAGCATCAGGAATTTCTCCTACTAAATTATTATTTGAAAAATCCATTATTTCTATTCTAAAATAGCCTGTTCCATTATATCCAACCAGATTTTTATATTTCTTGAAATAAGGAGATTCTTTTCGTTTCAATAAATCGTTGATTGTTTTATAATGCCAATTTTTCCCTCCTGCCGAATTATATAATTCATTTAAAGCATCTATTTGTCTGGGGATTATTTCTTGAGAAGAAGCATAATATGGAAATATTATAACAAATCCCAAGAGTAAAATTAAATTCTTCATAAATTCGTATTTTCCTTTGATTAATATTTTATTACTATTAATATTCCTTTCCCGTCGAGGACGTTTTTATTACTGCTGCAATAAATTTGTTTATAAATCGGTATGATTTTGTTAATATTTACTGTATACAAATCGTCCTTGTCTTAAACTTTATTTATTCATCAAAGCTTTGTCTGTTTAAAATTTATGGCTTATCAAAACAATATACATACAGGATGTTATTCATGTATTTCTTATTATTTCAAATGAGCCTTGTTAAATAAATTTAACCATGATTCTCGTGTTACGTTGATAAACTAATAAATGTTTCTATTATTCCTTAATCTGAAGAAATACAATAGTGTAAAATATTTTTATGATTTTACAAAAAAGATTACTGCTTTCTATATGGAGATAGCCGTCGTTTGTCGATAAGGGTAGTTTTTTAACATTTCGAATATTAATTTCCCAAGCAATAAAATGATTTAAGTTTTATTAGGAACAAAAGGGTTTTTGGTCTAACTCTTAATGGGGTAAACCTAACGTTCTAATTTATTAACACTAAGGGGTTGCTATGTAAATAATTAGTAACCCCTTTAAATATCTCAAGCTCCAAGTTTTTAATTTTGGTATAAATCCAATCTCAAAAATATTCAAGTATTTTCGGACTATTATTTATGTACAGAGTAATTTTGTCCTTCGAAATATTCGAACGATACGTGCTTAATTTTGATGATATAAGTGGAGATAAAAATAAGAGAACTAATAATCCAAGTAACAAGTTTAGTGAAAAAAATTGGAATTCTTCAAGAAAAGTTCAGTCAATCCCGAAATATTTTAAATTTATACTTCATTACTCAAATTAATAATTATTTTTGGTCTTACCTGAGAATATAAAATAAAAAATCATACCCTTTAAACATATAAACTCAGGTAAATTGTAAATGATAACTAAAAACAATTAATACTAATTCTAAATTTACATTAAAATGGGAACAATTTTTTGGTTTATTCCAGGAGCATCAATTTTAGCATTGGTGTTTGCATGGTTCTTCTTTAAAGATATGATGAAGAACTCTGAAGGTACGAATAGGATGAAAGAAATTGCACAATACGTACGCGAAGGTGCAATGGCCTACTTAAACAGACAGTACAAAGTAGTAGGAATAGTATTTATCGTATTATTTATTATTCTGCTAATTTTGGCCTATTTCAATGTACAAAACCCTTTTGTACCAGTTGCATTCTTAACTGGAGGTTTTTTCTCGGGTTTATGTGGTTATCTGGGAATGCGTACAGCAACTTATGCATCAGCACGAACTGCTCATGGAGCTTCAAGTTCTTTAAATAAAGGCTTAAAAATCGCCTTCCGAAGTGGTGCTGTTATGGGGCTTGTTGTTGTTGGATTCGGATTATTAGATATTAGTCTATGGTGGGCAATTTTAAATAAATTAGTCTACACTCCTGAACACATGCAAAACGGGATGGAATTTCTTGGTCTAACATTTGTGCACCCAGGAACTACCGGACATGAAAAACTTATTGAAATTACAGCTACAATGTTAACATTCGGAATGGGTGCCTCAACACAGGCTCTATTTGCTCGTGTTGGTGGTGGTATATATACTAAAGCTGCCGATGTTGGTGCCGATCTTGTTGGTAAAGTCGAGGCTGGAATTCCCGAAGATGATCCTCGAAATCCTGCTACAATTGCCGATAATGTTGGTGATAATGTTGGTGATGTTGCCGGAATGGGAGCTGATTTATACGAATCCTATGCAGGATCAATACTTGCAACTGCCGCATTAGGTGCTGCACTTCCTCTTGTTTCGGGAATCGATCCCGTAAAGGCTGTTGTTGCTCCAATGATTGTTGCTGCAATCGGAATTATTCTCTCTATTATTGGAATATACATGGTTCGAACTAAAGAATCAGCAACTCAAAAAACTTTGTTAAATGCTCTGCTTCTAGGAACAGGAGGAAGCTCTATTCTTATATTAATAGCTGTTGCTATTTTAGCATCAATCGGTTGGATTAGCTGGGGTATCTTCGGAGCTGTTATTGTTGGTTTGGCTGCTGGTGTTATTATTGGACAAGGAACCGAATATTTTACTTCAGACGAATATAAACCAACTAAAGGAATAGCAAAACAAGGACAACAAGGACCTGCCACATTAATTATCGATGGAGTTGCCGTAGGTATGTACTCTACATGGATTCCCGTTGTTACAATCGTATTAGGAATTATTGGTGCTTATGCTTTTGCTGGAGGATTTAAAAATTTTTCTATGGGTGTTTACGGAATTGGATTTGCTGCAGTAGGGATGTTATCAACTCTCGGAATAACTCTAGCAACCGATGCTTTTGGCCCTATTGCTGATAACGCCGGAGGAAATGCCGAAATGTCTGAACTACCCAAAGAAGTTAGAGAACGTACCGATGCTTTAGATATGCTAGGAAATACAACTGCTGCTACAGGAAAAGGATTTGCCATAGGATCAGCAGCTTTAACTGCAATGGCTTTACTTGCTGCATATATGGAAGAAGTACGCTTATGGTTAGGGAAACTAGCAGGTTCAGGCTTTAAACAAGTTGGCGATACCTTATTTTATAACGATAATATGCCGGTTGTTGAACAAGGACAAAAAGCAATACAAATAGCTGGTGCTTCTGTTCGTGATTTTGTTGCTGCTTACGATCTATCTATTTTCAACCCTATGCTATTAGGTGGACTATTTTTAGGAGCTATGATGGCTTTTGTTTTTAGTGCCATGACAATGAAAGCTGTAGGGCGTGCTGCTGGTGCTATGGTAGAAGAAGTTCGTCATCAGTTTAAAACCATAAAAGGAATACTTGAAGGAACAGGTAAACCAGACTATGCCAAATGTGTTGAAATTTCAACCCGTGGTGCCCAACAAGAAATGCTTCTTCCATCGTTATTAGCTATTACAGTTCCTATTATTGTTGGAATTCTACTTGGAGTATCTGGTGTTGTTGGATTATTAGCTGGAGGTCTCGTTACTGGATTTACTTTAGCATGTATGCTTAATAACTCTGGTGGAGCTTGGGATAATGCTAAAAAATATATCGAAAAAGGAAACTTCGGAGGTAAAGGTAGCGATACTCATAAAGCAGGAGTTGTTGGAGATACTGTAGGCGATCCCTTTAAAGACACTTCTGGACCTTCATTAAATATACTAATCAAACTTATGACAATGGTTTCTGTTGTGATGGCTGGATTAACTGTTGCTCTAGGTTTATTTGCATAAAATAAATACCATTATAATATAAAAGAGCTTGTTCGATTTCTAATCAAGCTCTTTTATACCAAATGGATTTCAAGATGAATAATTTTTGTCTTAGGTGCGACGAAAAAGCAAAAGATAGCCTAGTTACCTTGCAACTTTTTTGGCAATGGATAAGGCAAAAAGAAACGTTTTTATCACTCATTTTGATGTTCTTTTGGTATTATTTATTTGAAAATTAATTTTATAGTTATTCCGAATATTTTTATATTTGAGATAAGCTAATACAAATTTAAATTATAATTATTATGGGTAAAGGTGATAAAAAAACTCGACGAGGAAAGATATCAAACGGAAGTTATGGGAAAAGACGTAAACGAAAAACCATGAAAAAGTTTAGTTCTGCTCTAAAAGAAGTGGTAAAAAAAGCTGTCGAAAAAACTAAAAAGAAAACAACAACTAAAGCTGCTGAAGCTAAGGTTAAAGAAGTAAAGAAAAAAACAACACCTAAAACCGAAACAAAGAAAAAAACTGAAACCACAAAAAAAACAAAAGCCACTAATACTACTAAAAAATCCGAAACTACAGATAAGAAAACCACAACCAAAGAAGTGAAGAAAAAAACAAGCGCAAAAAAAAGCGATACTCCAAAAACAACAAAGAAACCCAAACAAAAAGAAGAATAACAATGCTTTCAGAGAAAGGCTATCCAATGCAGATAGCCTTTAACTTTTATCACTTTCCCAAAATTAAAAGTACTTTTTAAATTCCTTCCTTTCTATCTTTATCAAAAAGATCCTCAATCTTCCTTAAAAACAGAAAAAGAATCAGTCACAATATACCAACAATTGGTCGCAACCCACAAGCATTTAGTTGTAACTGAAAAGTAACTTGTTACAATTCTCCAGAAATCTGGAGTAATCTAAGCAAATTTTGATTTTGTGTATTAATTTATATTCATTATTTTTGTTCGTGTTTTTACGAATAATAATATGAATAGAGATTTAGGATATACAGAAAATCAATTGAAATTAGCTCGTTTCTCAAAAGCTTTAGGACATCCTGTTCGTGTTTTTATTATTGAGTTATTGTTAAAACAGGCTTGTTGTTATAGTGGAGATTTAACAGAGATATTACCAATTGCAAAATCAACTTTATCTCAACATTTAAAGGAATTAAAAGACGCAGGTCTTATTCAGGGTGAAATAGAATCTCCTAAAATAAAATATTGTATAAATAGAGATAATTGGAATTTGGCTAGAAAGCTTTTTAATAATTTATATAAATAAAAAAAATTTACAAACAATGTTCGTTGTTTTGCGAACAACTAACAAGATTAACTATGGAAATAAAAGTATTAGGTTCAGGATGTACAAAATGTAAAACTCTTGAGAAAATTACAAGAGAGGTTGTTGATGAGTTAAACCTTAAAGCATCAATAGAAAAAGTAGAAGATATTCAGAAAATTGTTGAATATGGAGTGATGGTTACTCCTGCTTTAATTGTTGATGGAGAAATTGTTGTAAAAGGTCGTTTACCAAAATTAGATGAGCTTAAAGAAATTTTAAATAAATAAGTATGAAAATTAAAATAACTAATATTTGGTTGAGCGTAATTGCCATTACTTTTGTTTTTCAATCATGTACTCAAAAAACAAAAGAATCGAAAATGCAATCTTGTTGTGCATTATCAGAGAAAATAGAATCGAAAGATTCGATACTTGAAAATGCAGGGATAAGAGTTTATTATTTTCATGCAGTAAGACGTTGTGCTACTTGTTTGGCTGTAGAAAAAATCACTAAAGAATTTATTGAAAATAATTATTCAAAAAATGTTGAATTTATAACAGTAAATAGGGATGACGCAGAAAACGAAGAATTAATAGGCAAGTATGAAGTTTCAGGACAAACATTGTTGATTGTAGGACGAGAAGTAGAGAATTTGACAAATCAGGCTTTTTTAAATGCTAGAACAAATCCTCAAAAACTCAAAGATATTTTAAGAAAAACAATCGAAAAACAGCTGAATTAAAATAATGGAGATATTACAGCAGTTTTTAGAGAATTCAGAGTACTCTATTGTGTCTGCATTTATTCTGGGCTTAATGACAGCGATTAGTCCATGCCCATTAGCTACAAATATTACAGCAATAGCTTATGTAGGTAAGAATATTGAAGATAAAAGACAAGTTTTTTTTAATGGATTGATATACACTTTAGGACGTTCAATTTCTTATACTCTGATAGGAATAATCTTTTTTTTAGGAGCTAATCAGTTTAATATTTCATCTGCATTTCAAGAGTGGGGCGAGAAATTATTAGGCCCGTTGCTTATTATTATAGGCTTAATGATGTTAGGAGTCTTTAAGCTTAAATTGTTTAGTATAAGTAATATTATTTATAGATACGCTGAAAACAGGAAAACAAATTTTATGTCTGTTTTATTAATAGGTGTTTTGTTTGCCTTAGCCTTTTGTCCTTATAGTGGAATTTTATATTTCGGTATTTTAATCCCAATGACAGTTGTAAGTATTAAAGGATTATTCTTGCCGGTTGTATTTGCTATAGCAACAGGACTTCCTGTAATAATATTTGCTTATTTATTGGCATTTACAATTTCAGGCATTTCGCGATTTTATAATCGAATTCAGATTATCGAAAAGTGGCTTCGATATATTACAGCTATTCTATTTATAGTAGTGGGAATGTATTATGTAATATTATTTTTTATATAAGAGATGTTATGATGAATTTTTTGAAGAAACCTATAAATATTTTATGTCTATTCTTAATAATATGGTTCTTATGTTATAGTTACTTATCAAGCTTTAGTAATTTTATTGTTGATACTATTTTAAATCTAGAATCAGGAAGACACTTTACCGAAGCTTTTCGTTTTTTTATATTCGAAGTTCCTAAGGTATTTTTATTACTTATTCTAATAATTCTTGTTGTAGGTATAATAAGAACCTATTTTTCAGCAGAAAAAACAAAAGAGATTTTAAAAGGTAAACCTTTGTTTATAGGCAATATAATGGCCGCATTTTTAGGTATTGTAACTCCATTTTGCTCATGTTCTGCAATTCCTCTTTTTTTGGGTTTTATAGAAGCAGGCATACCTATCGGAATCACATTTTCTTTTTTAATTGCAGCTCCTATGATAAATGAAGTTGCGATTGTTTTACTAATAGGCTTATTTGGTTGGGAAGTAACCTTAATTTACATTTTTACAGGACTTGCAATAGCAATAACTTCTGGTTGGTTAATAGGAGTTTTTAAACTAGAGAAATATGTTGAAGATTGGGTATTTCAAGTTAAATCAGGTAGTATTTTAGATGATAATCAAAAAATATCTTTTAATGAGCGTATAGCCCAGGGGATCACTGCGGTAAAAGATATTGTTGGTAAAATCTGGATATATATTGTTCTTGGTATTGCAGTTGGGTCTGGAGCCCATGGTTATGTTCCTGAAGATTTTTTATCCAATTTAATGGGAAAAGCTCATTGGTACTCTGTTCCTTTAGCTATCTTAATTGGTGTACCTCTATACTCTAATGCGGCAGGAATAATTCCAATTGTTAGTGTGTTAATCG
Organism: Bacteroidales bacterium; assembly: GCA_022360575.1. Classification (GTDB taxonomy): domain Bacteria; phylum Bacteroidota; class Bacteroidia; order Bacteroidales; family UBA12077; genus UBA12077. Next base: position 23,656 of record JAKSCO010000069.1, read on the forward strand.
AAAAAGGAGTAACAATAGGTACAGCATTGGCATTTATGATGTCGGTAATTGGTTTGTCTCTGCCTGAGGTAATAATTTTGAAGAAGGTTCTAAAAATTCAACTTATAGCTATTTTCGTTGTAATTGTAGCTATTGGTATAATTATTATTGGTTATTTATTAAATTTCATTTATTAATAATACCAATTATGCCGCAAAATGATTGATAAAAGCATTATTATATAATACAAATCAAATTGAAATTTAATGATATTACTTGACCTTCCAAACATCAATAATGGGGTTAACACCCCCATTGATGATGTTCTAACCCCGATTAATTGTATAAATAATATCGAATAGCATCTACTAAACATATGTGATATATATTTCTTACATCAAACATACTGTTTTTTACATCTATCAAGACTTAAATGACATCGATTAATATCTTTTTTTGGTCGATAGCCTCGATAAAAACATCGATAATATACCTTTTTTACATCCTTCGAGGCCAAAAGAACATCCTTCGAGATCATTTTTACATCAATCATGACCTTTTCTACATCGACAGAGATGTTTTTTACATCAATATTTTGATCAATTTTACCCCAACTTTGATGTAAATTAGATCGAGAAAGATGTATTTTACCCCAACTTTGATGTCTTTTAGGTGTTTTTTCTTTCAAAATTTTGAGGTGAATCGATGTTTTTGAGGTCTCGGAGGATGTAATTACCGAGCCAAATAATGTTTTTTAGATCATTCTCGATCTTAACTACATCATTTTTGATGTAGTTAACCCCAAACTTGGGGTTCGAGATATTGTTGTTGGTGTTACGGATAAAAAGAATATCTATAAAATAAATAAGTATTAGCCAAACTGAATAAATTTGGCTATTCTTAATAAAGCTATAGTATTCTTACTAAAGAAATATTTTGTAATTCTGTCAACTATCACAATTTCAAAATGGGGATTTATAAAACTGAATAATTTTTGTCTTAGACACGATAAAAAAGTAAAAGATAGCCTAATTACCTTGCAGCTTTTTGATAATGGCTAAAGTAAAAAGAAACGTTTTTATTATTCTTATTGATGTTCTTTGGGTATAACTGCTCATTTCTAATGTTAGGTCTAATTAAAATTAATGCTATTAGAATTGAATATCTGATCTTTGTATTTTAATTTTTTAAAGAGATACAAAGCCCATTCGATTTTTTTAACGTTTACTGCTTGTGTGCAAATACTCCCCTGAAAGTTAAGCTATACTTGAAGATAAGCGTTTTTTTAGTGTATAAATAATCATATTGTTATAAAAATAATGTTTACAGGTAGTTACTAACATTTTGATTTTTCAGGAAGTTTTTAAATTCAAGAGTCATTTTGCTAGTTACATTATTCATAATACACATTGCGAAAGGACAAATTTGTTTATCCATTGGACATTCACTAATTTCAATAGGTCCTTCAATCGCTTCGTAAATTTCGAGAAAAGTAATGTCCTCGGGCTTTTTACGTAGAATAAATCCCCCGCTAGGGCCTCTTTGTGAAATTAAATAACCAGCTTTTACTAGACGTTGCATTACTTTTGCAACATGATGTTTTGATGTATCTGTGCGTTCAGCAATTTTTATAACATTTATACCATTCTTTTCCTGTGCGATAAGAATTATCCCATGTAAAGCTATAGAAGCTGCTTCTGAAAGTGTGAATACTTTAGACATTTATACGTTTAATTAAGACAATTTAGGTATTTAGATGCGCAAATTTACGAAAATATTTTTTATTAACAGGTAAAACCGTTGTAAAATATGGGATGAAAGATGTTTTTTCGTTTAAACGTAGCCTGATGTTAAATACAAAAAATAATTCAAGTTAATTTATATTTAAGTTTGTGTAATTTTACATCTGAATAAATATTTTAAAAGATGAAACAATATCTTGATTTATTAGATCATGTTATAAATAATGGGATAAAAAAAGAAGATAGAACTGGAACAGGAACTATTAGTTGCTTTGGCTATCAAATGAGGTTTAATTTAGAAGAAGGATTTCCATTACTTACAACAAAGAAATTACATTTAAAATCGATAATACATGAGTTATTGTGGTTTTTAAAAGGGGATACAAACACCAAATACTTAAATGATAATAAGGTTCGCATTTGGAACGAATGGGCCGATGAAAAAGGAGACTTAGGGAATATTTACGGTTATCAATGGCGCTCGTGGCCTACGGCTAAAGGAGAAGCTATTGATCAGATAGCTGATGTTATTAATTCAATAAAAAATAATCCAGATTCTCGTCGACATATTGTTAGTGCATGGAATGTTGCTGACATTGAAAATATGGCATTACCTCCTTGTCATATCTTATTTCAATTTTATGTTGCAAATGGGAAACTATCTTGTCAATTATACCAGCGTAGTGCTGATATCTTCTTAGGAGTTCCGTTTAATATTGCATCGTATGCTATTTTATTAAAAATGATAGCACAAGCAACAGGTTTGGTTGCTCATGAATTCATTCATACTCTTGGTGATGCTCATATATACTTAAATCATGTAGAACAAGTAAAGGAACAGTTACTTAGGGTTCCTAAAAAACTCTCTACATTAAAAATTAATCCGAATGTAAATGATATTTTTTCGTTTAAATACGATGATTTTGTTCTTGAGAACTACGATGCACATCCACATATAAAAGGATCAATATCAGTATAACTTTAATAAAAACAAACATTATGATTTCTATAATAGTAGCTGTATCTGAGAATAATGTAATAGGAAAGGATAATGATTTAATTTGGCATTTGCCCAGAGATTTAAAGCATTTTAAAGAGACTACAACAGGACATTATGTGATTCAAGGAAGAAAAACTTTTGAATCGTTTGGAAGACCTTTGCCTAATAGGGTTAATGTTATCATAACAAGAAATGAGGATCTAAAAATAGATGGTTGTATTGTTGTCCACTCGTTACAAGAAGCATTGGAAGCAGCAAAAACTGATAATGAAATTTTTATTATTGGAGGGGGAACTATTTATGAACAAGCAATGTCTTTAGCTGATCGAATTTATTTAACGAAAGTTCATCAAGAATTCGAAGGAGATACCTTTTTCCCTAAAATAGATGAGGATAAATGGATGGAGATTGACAAAAGGAAATTTGCTCCTGATGAAAAAAATAAATATCCTTTTACTATACTTACACTAGATCGAAGAAACTAAATGAATATTGTATAGAGATTAAGTTTTAAGATAAGTAAAAATTACGTTGTCGCATAGCTTCGAAAACTAAAATTGCTGTTGATGTAGAAACATTTAATGAGTCAATTTCCCCGCTCATAGGAATTATTATCTGATTATCTGTGTTTTTTAGCCAGTTGTCACTAAGCCCGGTGGCTTCTGTTCCCATAACAATAGCTGTTGGTTTGGTAAAATCTTTTGTATGATAATAATCTTTAGCTGTAAGAGCTGCTGCATATGATTTTATCTTCTTTTCTTTCAACCATTTTATTGTTCCATCAGATGAGGCAGTGACAATTTGTGTGGTGAAAACACATCCGATACTTGATCGGATAACATTAGGATTATAAATATCTGTTAAAGGGTCAGAAATGATCACAGCATCAACATTAGCTGCATCTGCTGTTCTTAAAATTGCACCTAAATTCCCTGGTTTTTCGACTGATTCTAGAACTATGATTAAAGGATTCTCGCGTAATTTTAGATTTTCCAGAGTTGAATGTTTGACTTCGGCAAGGGCTAAAATACCTTCAGTTGAGTTACGATAAGCCAGTTTATCATATACATCGGAAGTGACCTCAAAAATAATGTCGGAATTAAATTTACCCTCGATAGTGCTTAAATCTATTATTTCGGGGCAAATAAAAATTGATTTTATATTAATTTTTCCATTTAAAGCTAATGTTATTTCTCGCAATCCTTCGATTACTATAAGATTCTGTTTCCGTCTTTCAGAAGATTTCTGTTGTAATTTTAGTATGTTTTTTATTTTAGGATTATTTATGCTTGTAATTTTATCAATCATATTCAGAATTAACTTTTTCGTTTAATTTTAATATATTGCCCAGCTCTTAATGATCTAGCACTACTCATATTATTAAGTTTCAGAATATCATTTTCGGTAATCCCATGATATTTTCTGGCAATTTCCCATAATGTATCTCCTCTTCGTACTTTGTAATAAACGTAATTTTTATCGCGCTTTTTATTTATAGGCTCGCTAGGTCGAGCAGTTGATTTGCCTACTCTTTTTTGTTTCTCCTCAAAAGACATTTTATTGATCCCGGCATAATGTTTTGATTTTCCTTTAGGAACATATATGTATAATTTCTGACCTGTACGGATCATATTTCTTCTGATATTATTCCAATATCTAATATCAGAAGCTCTTACATTATACCAACTAGAAATAAACCCAATATTATCTCCAGATTTTACAGTATATATTAATTTATCTTTATTGGTAGGAGCTTGAGGAGTATAATATGATTTCTTAGGATTCCGTATGGAGTTATCGGCATTAAAATACAACGATTTTTTATAATTAACGATTGAATCTTTTTGGTCTATAAAATTTCCAATGTAATCTAAAGGCAAAGTTATTGATAAGAAATTAGACTTTGCCGGGATTATGTTCTGTTTGTATTGAGGATTTAGGTCTCGCAATGCTTTCATCGGAATATTTAGCACTTCAGAAATTTGTTTGAAATGTATATTACTCGATATAGAAATAGTATCGGTAGCTATTGATAGTTCTGGATAGATCGGTTTTATATTATGTTCTTTATAAAAATTGAAAGTATAGCTTGCTGCAATATATGCAGGGACATATCCTCTTGTTTCGCGAGGGAGATAATAATATAATTCCCAAAAATCTCTTTTCCCTCCTGTTCGACGAATAGCTTTATTTACATTTCCCGGGCCACAATTATATGCAGCAATAACCAAAGTCCAATCTTTAAACATAGAGTATAAATCTTTCATAAATAGAGCTGCTGCATGTGCTGATTTTACAGGATCGCGTCGGTCGTCGATATATGAATTAATGGTTAAATCATACATTCGAGCTGTACCATACATGAACTGCCACATACCTGTAGCTCCAACCCTAGAAACCGCTCGAGGGTTTAATGCAGATTCGATTACAGCCATATATTTTAATTCGGTAGGGATTCCGTAGTTTTCGAATATCTCTTCTATTTTAGGAAAGTAGTATTCAGATAAACCAATCATTGTTCCTACGTTTTCTCTACGTTGTTTTGTATAAACATGAATATAGTTGCGAACAATTTTATTATAGGGTAAACTTATGATAGATGGAATACTTTGTAATCGATTAATATAAATGGAGTCGCTAAATTCAGGAACTTCATTTGTATCTACAAGTTCGGTATAATTGTGTTTTATTGATTTATTAATGTGCCAATGTTTTATTAGGTCATCAAGGTTGTTCTCGAAATTAGAATAACGAATTACATTAATAGTATCGTTAGGAGTGTGAGCTAAAGCTTTATTAATAGAAAATAAGAAGCATATTATAATTACAGTAATTACTTTTTTATTCATAACGATTTTGTATTGCTAAGTTTAATTATAAAACTATTAATAAAGTTCTTTGTTCGAACAATTAATATAAAATGATTTAAAAAGAAAAACAACAACTAAGTCCAATTGTATTCTGATTACAGAATGTCTTGTTTATAGCTGGATTAATATGCAACGATAAATCTTCGTTAATATTATAATCAAATAGATGAGCATCGACCGCAGCATCAACTATATTAAGTATATAAACTGCTGCTAAAACAATTATATTTAAATCCCGATTTCGTTGATACCGATCTTTTAATCTAAGCAAAGTTGCTTTGTCGGTATATCCTTCAAATTCGGTAATTTGCCCATTATTAAATTGAGTGTAGGCTGTTCGAAATTTATTGTATTGAGTATTATTAAAATCAAATAAATAAATAATAAATCCTGTTGTTCCGTAAATAATTGGAAGTTTCCAGTATTTTTTATTGTATATCTGTCCTAATCCAGGAACTAAAGCAGAATATAGAGCTGCTTTGTGTGCCGAGTGTATATTTACTATTGTATCTGTTTGTAAACTATTATCGGGAATGGTTTTGTTTTGACCTTTCCCGATTGTTAGGATACCCATAAATACAATTACAAGTAAATATTTTATAAACGTATTCGGTTTATTCTCTCCCAAAATGATTCGTTTTTTGTTTGGAACAAAATTATTTCATTTTATCAATAATTCCCATTATTCGTTCTAAATCTTCGTCGGATTTAAAAGGAATAACTATTTTACCGCTACCTTTATTGTTACGTTTAAAATCAATTTTAGAGCTAAAATGTTCTGCTAAATGTTTCTGTAGTTGTTCGTATTCTTCAGGTAATCTAACTTTTGTTTTGGGATTATTTTTTTTAGGAGTATTAATATCTCTTATAATATCTTCGGTTTTACGAACAGATAAACCTTCGTCGATAATTTGATAATAAATTTTTAACTGAGTAACTTCATTTTCAATGTTAACTAAAGCACGGGCATGTCCCATTGAAATCTGCTTATCTCTTATTCCTAATTGTATTTCGGCAGGAAGTTTTAATAGGCGAAGGTAATTCGAAACAGTAGATCGTTTTTTCCCTACGCGCTCACTCATACTTTCTTGAGTAAGTTTACACTCTTCAATTAATCTTTGGTAACTAATAGCAACTTCGATGGCATCTAAATCTTCGCGTTGAATATTTTCAACTAAAGCCATTTCGAGCATTCCTTGATCATCTGCAAAGCGAATGTATGCCGGGATTTTTTTAAGACCTGCTATTTGAGATGCTCTAAGTCTGCGTTCTCCTGATATTAGTTGAAATTTACCATTATCGAGAGTTCTTACAGTAATAGGCTGTATTATACCGAGCTCTTTTATCGATTTTGATAGTTCTTCGAGAGAGTCTTCATTAAAAATGGTTCGAGGCTGAAATGGATTAGCTTCTATTTTATAGATATCTATTTCGTTAACCGCATCAGCAGTTACAATTTTTTCCTGCCCTGCTTCATCAATTAATGCTCCGAGTCCTCTACCTAATGCGTTTCGTTTTGCCATTTCACATTTATATTAAATTATTCTACAACTTTTTCTGCGTTTGCTATTTTGGTGTTATCGTTTTTTTGCAATAATTCTTTTGCTAAATTTAAATAGTTGATAGCTCCTTTTGATGCAGCATCATATAATACTACAGGTTTCCCATAACTAGGAGATTCGCTTAATTTTATATTTCGCTGTATTATTGTTTCAAAAACCATATTTTGAAAGTGTTTCTTAACCTCGTCAACCACTTGATTCGAAAGTCTTAATCTTGGATCGTACATGGTTAATAAGAAACCTTCAATTTCTAATTCTTTATTTAATCTTGATTGTATAATCTTAATTGTATTTAAAAGTTTTCCTAAACCTTCTAGTGCAAAATATTCGCACTGAACAGGAATTATAACAGAGTCGGCAGCAGTTAGTGCATTTACTGTAATTAAACCTAAGGATGGAGAGCAATCAATTAAGATATAGTCGTAATCGTCGCGTATACCTTCGATAATTTGCTTAAGCACATATTCGCGATTAGGTTGATTTAGCATCTCTATTTCGGCTCCAACAAGATCTATGTGAGAAGGTATTATGTCGAGTTTTTCGATATCGCTATTTAGAATGATATTTTTGGGATCTTGTTCGTCGACCAAACATTCGTAAATACTTGTTTTTACGGCTCGAATATCAAACCCCGTTCCTGATGTAGCATTTGCCTGAGGATCGGCATCAATGATTAATACTTTTTTTTCAAGAACAGCTAAACTTGCTGCCAAATTAATTGAAGTGGTTGTTTTTCCTACCCCTCCTTTTTGATTAGCTAATGCAATTACCTTTGCCATAGAGTTATGATTTTTGGATAAACCGATTTAAAAATCCTTTTAATACAAAAGGAATTCAAAAATACGATTTTATAGTTTTTTTTAATTTTGCAGAGCCTTGAGTTGTAAACATTTTTATTTGAGTTATTAACAAATTATCAACACCTAACACTATATTTACTTAAGATACTTTGACTTTCGAGTATTTTTCTATACTTTCTTTTAGTAATTGTTCTCGATTTATTGGGACAACTCCAACTTTTTCGCACACTAATCCACCTGCTAAATTTGATATTCCTGCAATTAAATCCTGATCTAATCCTGCTGCTAAGCATAAACTAGCTGTGCCTATTAGTGTATCTCCAGCCCCCGAAACGTCAGCAATATCTCTTACTTCGGCAGGAATTGTTAAATACGAGTTGTTAGAGCTAATAAATACACCCAACTCGGATAATGTTATAAGCAGATGTTCGATATGTAATTTAGAATGTATTTTTTGTGCAGCTGAGAAAATTCCCTCGAAATCTCCTTTTTCTATATCGATCTTAGAACCTTCAACAAGTTCTTTAAAGTTTGGTTTAAAAAGAGATACGTTTTTGTAGTGCATGAAATTTCGTTTTTTAGGATCGACAAGACTTGGAATTTTTTTTGTATTTGCATAATCGACAACTTTTTCTATAACTCTTGGGGTTATACAACCTTTATCGTAATCTTCAAAAATAATGGCATGAACCGATTTTGTTTCGAGAATAGAAAATATATGATTTATAAATTTCTCTTCGGTACTCTTGCTTAGTTCTTCGTCGGTTTCTTCGTCAACACGAAGCATGTGTTGATTGTCTGAGATAATTCTGGTTTTTACGGTTGTAATTCTATCTTGTTCTTGAATAATTCCTTCTGAAGAAAGTTCTCGTTTTTTTAATAAATTATGAAATGTTTTCGATTTAGAATCGGTTCCGATAACAGAACAAAGTATAGGATTTGCTCCTAGAGCTTGAATATTTAAAGCAACATTAGCAGCACCTCCTAATCGATTTTCTCTTTTTGTACTCATAATAATTGGAACTGGAGCTTCTGGTGAAATTCGGTCAACTTTTCCCCACATGTACGAATCAATCATAACATCACCAATTATAAGTATATTAAACTGATAAAAAGAATCGAATATTTTTTTTATGTCTATGTTCTCCACGATCTATAATTTATTATTAATTGAGCAAAGATACAGTTTCATATCAAAAATGATAAAAATAGAAGTTAATAAATCTTAAATAGAATTGCTTAAAAAAGGATTTTTAAAGTATACAAATCTGATTTTGATATTTTTATCATTGATGTTTGTCGCGCTTGGTGGGCAATAAGCCAAGTTAAACAGGATCAACATCGGTAGATATGCGAACGGATTTAAAATTATTTTGAGTTGTGATATTAATAATTTGTTCGTCGAGTAATTTTTTTGCTCGTTGAAAAGAACTTTCGCGTTCTACTTTTAAGATAATATTCTGAATGTAGTTGTTTTGTACTCTCGAAATAATAGGGGATTCAGGGCCTAAAACTCTTTTCCCAAATATTTTCCGCATCGAAATAGCTAATTGATCGGCTGCTTTGTTGGTAATATCTTGTTTTTTATGACGAATACTTATTCGTATTAAACGATAAAAAGGGGGGTATTTATAGTTTTTACGTTCGAATAGTTGAGATTTATACATTTCGTCGTATTTGTTATCAAGAACATATTGTAATATAGGATGTCCCGGGTTGTTACTTTGGATAATTACTTTCCCTTGTTTGTTTTTACGTCCTGCTCGTCCGCTAACTTGGGCTATTAGCTGGTAGCTTCGTTCAAATGCTCTAAAATCGGGATAGTTAAGCATGTTGTCGGCATTTAATATCCCGACTAAACTTACGTTATCAAAATCGAGCCCTTTTGATACCATTTGAGTTCCGATTAAAATATCGATTTCGCCTGTTTCGAAACTGGATATAATATTTTGATAAGCATTTTTCTTTCGGGTCGAATCAAGGTCCATACGCGCAACTTTAGCTTCGGGGAAGAATATTTTTATTTCGTCTTCGATTTTTTCGGTTCCGAAACCTCTTGTCTGAACTGCTGTGTTGCCACAAGCCTTACATGTTCGGGGTACTTTAATAGTATATCCACAGTAGTGGCAAACTAGTTCGTTATTATGACGGTGATAAGTTAAACTAACGTCGCAATGCTTACATTCGGGAATCCATCCACACATATCGCACTCGAGATAAGGAGAGAACCCTCTACGGTTTTGAAATAGAATTACCTGTTCGTTCATTTGGAGAGATTCTTTTATACTATCGAGCAAAGCAGGAGAGAAGTGCGATTTCATTTCTTTACGCTTTTTTGCTCTTAGTGTATCTACCAAACAGTTTTCGGGTAATTGTATGTTCTGGAAACGAGTATTTAATCGAACTAATCCATATTTGTTGGCTTTTGCATTAAAATAACTCTCGATTGATGGAGTTGCTGTACCTAAAAGAACTTTGGCTGCGTGCATTTGAGCTAATACAACAGAACAGTCGCGGGCATTGTATCGAGGTGCCGGATCGTATTGTTTGTAGGTGTTTTCGTGTTCTTCGTCGACAATAACCAATCCTAGGTTTGAGAATGGCAAAAACAGCGACGAGCGAACACCTAAGATAACATCATATTTCTTTAGTTCGTCTTGGTCTAAAATATTTTGATAAACCTCTACTCGTTCAGAATCGCTAAATTTTGAATGATAAACACCTACTTTGTTGCCGAATACCGATTGTAATCGATTTATAATTTGTGTTGTAAGAGCTATTTCGGGAAGTAGATAAAGAACCTGTTTTCCTTGGTTTATTTGTTCCTGAATAAGATGAATGTATATTTCGGTTTTTCCGCTTGATGTTACTCCGTGTAATAAAACAACATCCTTATTTTTGAATGTTTCAAGAATCTGATCGTGGGCATTTTGTTGAGCTTCGGAAAGCTCTTTTATGGCTACCGATTTTATAGAAGAGTTATCTAATCGACTGATTGTTTTGTTGTATTCGCTAAGAATATTTTTGTCGATTAATGATTTTATTATCGATGTGTTGGTTTTTGATTCGTCGGCAAGATCTTTCTTTTTTACTTCGATAACCTGATTTTTTACAAAGCTCCCTGAAAGTTTAATGTAGCTCATTAAAACATGCAATTGTTTTGGGGCTCGGCTTAATTGTTCGAATGTATTATTAAGAATAGATTCTGAATTTATTGACTCATTAAGTTTTATGTAAGAATCGGTTTTGGGTTTGTAGTTTTCTCTAATCTTTTCTTCGAGAATAATTGATTTCTTTTCTAATAATGATTTTAAAACAGGAAGAGAATCTTTTTTGTTAAGGGCATCTGAAACCTCTTTTACGCTGGCAATATTTTTATCGGCTAAGAAATCTAAAATTAAAGTTTCTGTTTGCGAAAATGTGTTTTTTTCGATAAACTCAGGATTGTATATTACTTTTGTTTCGCTTTCGAGTTTTAATCCTGAAGGTAATGCTGCTTTAAAAACTTCGCCTAGCGAGCACATATAATAATTCGCAATCCAGTTCCATAAATCAAGTTGATATTTATTGGCGATAGGAGTTTTATCTAAAACAGAAATAATGTCTTTTGTTTCGTAATCTTGGGGTTTGTTCTTATGAATAGAAAAAACAACAGCAGCATAAATTTTACGTACTCCAAACTGAACAATTACTCGTTTGCCTATTTTTATTTCATCGAATAGCTCGGCAGGAACACTATATGTAAATAATTGTTTTAGGGGTAATGGTAAAATTACATCTATAAAATTAAGTTGTTCGTTCATTCAAATTGTTTCAAGTGTTAAATATAAAATTAACAAAAATATATTTTTTCTTTTAGTGATTTCTTTTTGTTGAGATATTGTAAAATTGTGTTTGAATAATTCGGAGGATTAATAGCTTGTCTTTTGGGATGAAAAAGTATGAATCTATATGGGTGTAAATGCCCAAATAGAATAGATTAACCATCCTATCGACTTTTTAGTATGGTTTCCCGAGACAGTTTGTCAGGTTTCGTTTCTGCAAGAACGAAAATATAATTTTATAAGGTATCCTAACAGTTTGTTAAGATGATTTTCAGAAACAGATTGATATCTTTACGTAAAAAGTAGTAGAATTTCTAATTCTATATTTTAATTAACTATTGGGATAACATAAAAATGAGTTTGAGCTTGGGTGTATAGTAAAAAGTTATTTAGAGATACTTAATTTTCTTCTCATATTTTTTATTCGTTTAAGAACACACTATTGAGTTAAGATATAATAAAATTAAAGCATCATCGTTGGAGAAATTTCGTCATTTTAATATATTTGACTTTTAATATAAATTACTCATCATGGAACAAATTCAGAAATCGAATGTAGGGCAAGGACTCGGAATTGCTGGTCTTGTATTAGGAATTATTACTTTAATAATATCATTCATCCCCTGCTTGGGTATGTACGCTCTTTTTCCTGGGGTTATTGCTATAATATTAAGTGCTATTGCTTTTTCCCAAGCATCTAAGGCAAATTCGAAAAAAGGGTTATTGATAGCTGCTTTAGTAATATCAATAATTGGAACATCAATTGCTGCTTGGCAATTATACATTTTTAGAGATACTCCTTCTAAAATAGAAAAAATCGGAAAGAAGCTTCAAGAAGTAGCTGAAAAAGAACTTGACCCTGAGGAACTCGAAGAACTTGAAGAAGCGATGGAAGAACTCGAAGGCGAAATAGAAAATATAACCGAAAGTGCTTTTGAAAAAGTTAATAAACATACAAAAAAAACAATAAAAGAGCTCGAAGAAGTTGCCGAAGAACTCGAAGATGATGAATCTAAATAATTCTCTCTTTAAAGAACCATATCACATTATAAATCTATCATTTACCGGAATAATAGTCCTCGTATTTGTTTATTCTGGTATTTTTTCTGCTCAAAAATGCAACTACCCAATACAATCAGCTTGTATCAACAAATCACAAAATTCGTGTCCAAGCAGAGGTCTTTCTAGAAGCTTCTCAGAAATTGTACGATTTAATTTCAATAACGCTTTAAAATACAATAAACACGGAATAAAAGTATTTTCATTTTTCTTTATCCAACTATTCTTACGAATTCTAGCATCATTTCTTCTTTTTAAAAAAATAAATAAACGTCCCCTCATTATTACTGATTCGATTCTATCAGTAGTCCTATATATTTATTGTTTCAATGAAATAATAATCTAACGCCGATAATTAGGGGTTTTATACCAAATAGGTTTCAAGATGAAGGATTTATAAAAATGAATAATTTTTGTCTTAGACGCGACGAAAAAGTAAAAGATAGCCGAGTTACCTTGCAACTTTTTTGGCAATGGCTAAGGTAAAAAGAAACGTTTTTATCACTCATTTTGATGTTCTTTGGGTATTATATCTCTATAAATTATTTTAACCTACAACTTCACTTTTACTTTTATTTTATATATTTATTACTCAAAACCTTTAATTTATAACAAAATGACAATCACACCTACCTCCCAAAAAGAAAGAATTATTTCTTTAGATATTCTCAGAGGCTTTGCTGTTCTAGGGATCTTAATTATGAACATACAAAGTTTTTCAATGATCGGAGCAGCTTATATAAACCCTTATGCTCATGGCGATATTTCTGAGACAAATAAAATTGTATGGCTTTTAAGTCATATTTTTGCTTCATCAAAGTTCATATCTATATTTTCTATCTTATTCGGAGCAGGCATGATTTTATTTGTCGAAAAATTAAAATCAAAAGGAATAAATTCTATTTCATTACATTTCCGCCGAACCCTATGGCTTCTGATTTTTGGATTAGCACATGCATATTTATTATGGCACGGAGATATACTTGTTGCATATGCCGTATGTGCTTTGTTTATTGTTTGGTTTCGCAATAAAAAACCACGAACTCTATTCATCATTGGAGCATGCTTTATAGCTGTTTCATTACTATCTAATTTCATGACAGGAATTTCAATCCCTTATATGGACGAAGCTACAAGGACAGGTTTATTACAATCGTGGCAGCCAACATCCGAAATGATTAGTCATGAGATTAACGCATACCGAGGATCTTTTATCACACAAATACCAACAAGGTTCTTTGCAGCTCTTAAAATGCAAACCTTTCTTTTTATTTTTTATATCGGATGGGAAGTAGCAGGAATAATGTTAATCGGAATGGGATTATATAAATTAGATATTCTATCTGGGAAAAAATCGAATCGCTTCTACTCGGCTCTTTGTATTACAGGACTAACAATAGGCTTACTACTTACAACTACAGGGTTCTATCAAAATACCCAACATAACTTCTCGTATGACTATTCATTTTTTCTGGGGTCTCAATACAATCGAATAGGAAGCATTTGTATGAGTATTGGATATATAGGAGTGGTAATGCTTTTAATAAATAACTTCAAAAAAAACTGGATTAGCCGAGGTTTACAAGCTATGGGACAAACAGCCCTATCTAATTATTTAATACAAAGTATTATTTGTTCTTTCATTTTTTACGGGCATGGCTTAGGGTTATACGAAAAAGTAGAATTATGGCAACAAGTATTTTTTGTTTTAGGAATATGGATAATACAATTGATTGTATCGCCAATATGGCTCAGATATTTTCATTTTGGTCCTTTCGAATGGATTTGGAGAAGTTTAACATATTGGAAAATCCAGAAATTCAAAAAAGATATAACTCCCTCTGAAGATAACCAATTTAAGAAACAATTTGCATAAGTACATTAGCCTGTAATGTACTCTGCAATATCCTTTAATACTATAATACCCGACATCTGATCGTTAGTTTTACCACTTTCAGTAATAATTAATGCATCATAATACCAGTTTACTGGAGTCTTCATATACGAACTTTTATAAATCTCAGCTGCATCATAAATCGATAAATTCTCACTGATTGTTTCGAAATTTTTATTCCGTTCTGCATTTTCTAAAACATCTGTAATAATCGACTCTGATGCAGAAACAGTTTCGTTTGTAGCCAACCACTCAGCAATATGACTCGAATTTAAAACATCAACCACCACTCCCCTGTCAAGTATCGGAACCTGAGACACTCTGTGCTTTCGCATATATTGCAATGCCTTTAAAAGATTATCATCGATAAAACAATAATATACCTTTTTCTTAAACAAAGATACTTTCTGCGGATATTGTATTTTATGCCAAATAAGCTCAATATGCTTTACAATATCATCTAATGGATTAGCTATTATTTTTCCATTTCGCCTAGAATTATGAACCATTACATTTCGCAAATCCGAATAAGTAAATAAATCTTCGCGAAAACACTTTATAACCCCTTCTTTTTTCGAAACTTTACGCACCAATTCATGAAATGGCATATAATATCCATTATTATATTTTGTCTTTAAATATTTCTCTATATGATTAAATATATCTAAAAATTTCTCGGCATTCTGCGACATAATTATCTCATTTTTCAATTCATTCCAATACAGAAGCTCTATTACTAAAAATCAATAACATTTGATCTAATCTGCA
The DNA here is from genome assembly GCA_022360575.1 of Bacteroidales bacterium. Lineage (GTDB taxonomy): Bacteria > Bacteroidota > Bacteroidia > Bacteroidales > UBA12077 > UBA12077. Next base: position 39,154 of record JAKSCO010000069.1, read on the forward strand.
TTGTCTTTATCCTTTTTTCTTTTGCGTTTAAATAGTCTTCGTATAAAATTACCTATGCTTTCTTCTTTCTTTTTAATTTCTCTTATAATCTTTGGTTCAATCTTATCTTGAAAATCATTACAATTTAAGAGTGTTTGTATCGAATCAGAAATATTAAAATCTTTATTTTTTAAATACGAATATTTTGGGTTTTTATAAACATCTCTCATAAATCTGGCAAAAATAGGCATTGCCGCATAGGCACCCTGTCCGTATGTCGATCTGAACCGAACAATAGGATTATCGCCACCAACCCATACACCAACAACTAATTTCGAATTCATCCCCATAAACCAAGCATCAGTATTTCCTTGCGTTGTTCCCGTTTTCCCAGCCAAACTTCCTTCTAAGTTCCATGTATTTCTTAAACCTCGGGCTGTTCCTCGTTCAACAACACCTTGCATCATTGCCAAAACCTTTTCAGATGTTGCCTTAGACAAAATAGAATCTTTGGGTTTATGCATACCATCTGAGTATATTATATTTCCATCAATATCTTCGATTCGTCGAATCATACGAGGAAACACTCTCATCCCCTTATTCTGAATAACAGAATAAACTTGTACCATTTCAAGAAGCGACACCTCGCCAACACCTAAAGCCATCGACGGAACTTTAGGTAAATCTGATGATATTCCCATCTTATGAGCTAAATCAATAGTAGAATCAATACCTGCTTCAAGCAATAATTTCACACTAATTGTATTAACCGAATTAGCCAAAGCGCCTTTTACCGAATAATAACCACCATAACCTTTCCCCGAATTCTGAGGAACCCAATTGTTGTAATCTTCATAAACAACACTATCGTTTTCGTAGAAATCGCAAGGATTTATTCCTTTTTCTAATGCTGCAGCATATACTACCGGCTTTATTATCGAGCCTGTTTGTCGCTTAGATGTTACATGATCATATTGAAAATATTTATAGTTTGATCCTCCAACCCATGCTAAGATATCACCCGAGCCTCCATGCATCACAAGAGCTCCTGTTTGCAACATCTTAAAATAATGCAGTAACGAATCAAGTGGAGATATTAAAGTGTCTTGCATTCCCTGCCATGTAAAAATCTCTGATCGACGAGGTTTTTTCATTTCAATCAAAGCTTCTTTTTTACTCAAACCTTTTTTAATTAAAGATTTATAAACCTTACTTTGCTTTATTTGCAACATTGCCAAATTCGGATTCTTAACCCAAGGTTCTTTTCCTTTCCATTGTTTATCAAATTGTTTTTGAAGATGAGTCAAATGCTTCTTTACCGAATTCTCAAGATATTCCTGCATTTTGGCATTTATAGTTGTATAAATTTTCAGTCCATCTGTATATAAATTATACGGACTTCCATCCGGGCTCTTTTTATCTTTTAAAATTTCAACACAACTTCTTCTTAAATACTCCCTAAAATAAGCAGCAGCCCCTTCATTATTAGTTAATTTTCGGTATTTTAAATTTATTCGTTTTTGTTTTAACCGCTCTAAAGCTTCTTTTTTCAGAAATCCATACTTATGCATCTGAGATAAAACTACATTTCTCCGTTTAAAAGCAGCCTTCGAATTCAACCTGGGATTGTAACTAGTATTTGCTTTTAACAAACCAACCAAAACAGCCGACTCATCAATTGTTAGTTCCGACGGACTCTTGCCAAAAAAGATTAAAGCTGCTGTTTCTATACCATAAGTATTTTCACCAAACGAAACAGTATTTAAATACAATTCAAGAATTTCTTCTTTAGTATACAGTTTCTCCATTCGCCGTGCCAACATTATTTCTTTTACTTTAGCCACAGGAATAGAAAATAATCCATAGTTTTTTCGCGGATATAAATTTTTTGCTAACTGTTGAGTTATTGTACTTCCTCCCCCCGAACTCCGATTCATTAAGATTATAGTCTTAACCAAAACCCGCAAAGTACTTCTCGAATCAATTCCTTTATGTTTATAAAAACGAATATCTTCTGTTGCTATTAATGCATTAATCAAATGTTTTGGAATATCCTCTATTTTTGCATTTGTCCTATTTTGATAATAATATCGCCCCAACAACTCATCATCAACAGAATAAATATTTGTTGCTATATTATTTTTAATTTTTCTTAAATCCGAACAAGTAGGTAAATCTCCAAAAACACCAATCCTTATTGCCAAAACAAAAAATATTAACAATATTGAGAAAAAAACAAAAAGCGTTGCTATAAATTTAAAAATTAAACGCCCGAAACTTTTCTTCTCCTTTTTCTTTTTTTTCTTCATTTTAACCAAAATACAAGTCTAAACCCTACTAATAATTACTATATTTTTGCCTTTACTATGACCTTTCTGCGCATAATCGTGAGCAGCCACAATATCATCTAAATTAAATATCTTATCTATTTTAACTGTTAGTTTTTTATTATTTATCCATTCCGAAATTATTTCTAGGTCAGAACTACTATGCTTCATTAACAAGGTTTTTGCTTTCTTTGATTTAGTAAATAATTGAACCAGTTTATGTAGTAATATCTTAGGTCGAGGCAAAGTATTGACATATATCCCCTTTGGATTTAACACTTTCAGACATTTAATAAAATCATAACTTCCTGCAACATCAAATACAACATCAACTCGCTCTGTCAAATCAAAAATACTTTCTGCTGTGTAATCAATATATCGATCTGGATTAAATTGCTGAACAAACTCTTTACTGGTATTTCCCGAAACAGCAATTACTCTTGCTCCTAATATCTTAGCAATCTGAACAGCCACATGCCCAACCCCTCCCGAAGCTCCGTTTATTAAAACCGTTTGTCCTGGTTTCAAGTTTGCTTTATCTCTTAAAGCTTGCAAGGCTGTTAACGAAACCAAGGGAAAAGCAGCAGCTTCTTCTATTGAAATATCAGCAGGCTTTATATTAAAACACTTCTCAGTTCCTACAGCAAATTCAGCTAATGCTCCTCCATATTTGTTGTCCAAAACTCCATAAACAATATCACCAACTTTAAACTTACGAACATCTCTGCCCACATCAACTACCTCTCCACACACATCATATCCTAATATTATTGGGAAAGGCGAACCTAGTATATATTTATGATTCCCTTTTCTTTGTTTCCAATCTATAGGATTTACTCCATGAATAAATACCTTTATTAATATCTGATTCTTCCCCATTTTAGGTTTATCAACCTCTTTAATGTTAAAAACATTTGGGTTCCCAAATTTCTTTATTATTGCTGCTTTCATAACCTTAAAATTTAAAATTTAAAGATACACTAAAGATTGTTTAAAAAATACTTTTCAAGACTAAGCTTTGGTTTTTAGTTAGAAAAGAAAACTCTATTAATATAATATCGAACATACCATTCTATAGTAGAATCACGTTATTGGACTATATTTATAATTTTAGTCTAAAAATTATGACTTTTCAGAAATTTTCGCTTATTTTTATTATTTAGTTTACATCATTGAATATTTTCTATTAATGAACATTGATACAACTTTTTGGTTTTTCGACAGGATTAGTGAAGATAACTTGTGCTTATTATACAACGGTAATTTCAGTGATGAAATTACCAATAAAGTTATCGAACTAAGCGAGTACAATATAAGAAATAATGTTTCTCTTTCTAAATTAAAGAAAAAGACTTCATTTCTTATGGCTGAATGTTTTCAGAACATTGTTCGACATGGAGAAACAGAAAACAAAGACGGACATATAAATCAAGGGTTTTTCTTAACCAAAAACTGGCAAGGAGTTTATTATATAACATCAGGTAATTTAGTAGAAAATAAAAAAATTGATGAACTAAAGCAACAACTCGAAAAGGTTAACAGTTTAAGCAAAGAAGAATTAAAACAATTATATCGTAACGTTTTAGCAAACCAAGAAATATCTGAAAAAGGAGGTGCTGGCTTAGGACTAATTGAAATGGCTCGGAAATCAGGTCAAAAAATCAGCTATCATTTTAAAGATTTCAATTCTAAGTTTTCTTTCTTTTACAATCAGATTGTTTTATTAGCCAACGAAATTGACTTTCCTAAAAGTTCATGTTCTTTCGAATTGAGCGAAGCCATTGCATATCACGAAAAAATGTCAGCTCACAATATTTGGGTCATACACAAAGGCGATTTTTCTCAAGAATCAATATTTCCTGTATTGAAAATAATCGAAGAAAATCTTCAAAAAGAAAAAAAAGATGCTGGATACAAAAAAAAGATGTATCATATACTTGTTGAACTATTACAAAACATCAGCAGGCATTGTTATATAGCCGAAGAAAAGAAAGAAGGCATCTTTATGATTGGAGAACAAAAAGGTTATTTTGTTATCAATACTGGAAATCTTATTGAGAACAGCAATATCCCTACTCTTGAAAAACAACTAAATCAAATAAATAGTTTAAACAAAAAAGAACTGAAAGCTTTATATCTGGAAAAACTGAGAGAACGAAGCACTCCATTAAAAGAAGGAGCAGGAATTGGGCTTATAGATATAGCTCGTAGAATAATTTCGCCCATTAATTATTCTATTCTCAGAATAAACGATACTAAATCTTTTTTAACAATTAATGTTATTGCTTAAGCATGCTTACTAAATTAGAAATTAGAGAAACACGAGAGACTCCATATATTTTATTAGATAAAGAAAAAAATATTTTCAAAATTGAAGGTAATTCTTTGCCCGAAAACGCAAATCACTTTTTTCTTCCTATTTTTAAATGGCTTGACAAATACAGTTTATCTCCGAATAAAGAAACTCACCTAATCTGCGATTTAGAATATTTCAATTCATCTTCGGCTAAATTAATCTATGAGATATTTTTAAAACTTGAAAAAATAAAAACAAACGAAACTAAAGTATGGATCTCTTGGTTTTTCGAATCAGGAGATGTATTAATTGAAGAAAAAGGTCTTGAATATAAATCAATCCTTTATATCCCTATGGAGATTGTTGAAAAATAAATTCATTTTTCAACAAAGTTTCTGTTATTCTCTAATAATCTTGAACTCTCCACCATTACCTAACTTAATAATACTTGATGCTTGTGATTTCGAAAAATCATCTTGTTTCCAATCTACAACATAGTCAACCAACTTAAGTAATTCTTGATTGATTTCAGAAAAATTTTGGGGCGCATTTTGCCCACTAATATTTGCAGAAGTACTAACTATTGGCTTTCGAAAACGCTGTATTAATCGTTGACAAAAATCATCGTTCGGAATACGAATACCAATACTTCCGTCTTCAGAAACCAGATTAAGAGCTAAATTCTTAGCATCATTATATATTATAGTTAATGGTTTTGTAGCAAAATCAATCAAATCCCAAGCAACATCAGGAACACTACCAACATACGAAGGTATTTTCCCCGCATTATCAAGCAATATCAAAAGACTTTTCTGATCATTTCTTTGTTTGATCTTATAAATTCGATCAACAGCCTCTTCATTTGTAGCATCACAACCCAAGCCCCAAATCGTATCTGTCGGATACAAAATCACTCCGCCTTGTCGCAATACTTCTATAGCTTTATCAATATCATTTTTCATCAGTCTATATTTTTCTTTTGATATTTAATTACTTTTTATACTTCTCTCCTGTAGGGTAATGTTTTTTTGTGACTCTAATCTTTACTTTAACAAAGTTTCAACATCACCTACCACTCTATCTATAGTAAATAAATTCAACACTCTCTCACGTCCTTTCTCTCCCATTCTTTGTCTTTCGTCTAGATTATTGGCAAAGTATTTGATTTTATCAATAGCTTCATCAATATTATTTTTCCCTATTAAGTACCCCGTTTGTTTATCCTCAATAATTTCAGGATTACTACTTAAATTAAAAGCTATTACTGGTTTTTTCTGCAACATTGCCTCAGCCATTACATACCCAAAACCTTCCCATAAAGAAGGTAATATATAAATATCTATACTTTGCATAAATGATTCTATTTCCGAAATAAAACCAAGAAACTTTACACAATCTTGTACTTGCAATTGTTCAGCATATTTTATTGTTTCTTCTTCTAACTTACCCGAACCTGCCAGTAATATTTTAAACTTAACATTTTCTTGCTTTAACTTAGAAGCTAAATCGATAAGAAATTTATGATTTTTTTGTTCAACAAATCGAGCTGCATTACCGATAACCAATTCTCCCTCATCTGAAGAGTACAATGTAGACTTTACAACATCTTTCTCTTCAATACCATTATAAATAACCTTAATTTTTGATTTATCAAACAAATTTAAATTATGCTCAAGAATGGTATCTTTTGTTTTTTGAGAATTCGCAATTATTTCATCAATATAGTTTTTAAATATAATCCTATTAAAGAATTTATTCTTAATAGGAATAGCACTTCCTCTTCTATAAATTGTCTTTAACACCCCTGCCTTTTTAGCTACAGGAGCTATCAGCTTTAAATCTGCTGGCAAATTGATTATTAAAGTAGAAGCTTGAGCTTGTTTTAAAATTGCTTTTATCTTTATTCTTTTAAAAACATTTAAAAAACTAAAATTGGATATTTTTACAGGGAAACACTGTATATTTTGTTCTTTTAACCTTGTATAAAGCTCACTATCCTTATTGGTTATTGCTATTATCTTATAACCTCTGTCTTTTAGTCGTAAAGCTATATCGTAATGCCATTTTTCGCCTCCACCCCATGTTTTCGAACTATTACAAAAACATATTATTTTTTCTCTCATAATATTTTTGCCTAAATTTTACTTGTTTTAAAAATGTAGAATGAGCCGAATTTATACTAATTACAAATCCAGCAAAACCATCTAAAAACCCTTTTTTTATAAAATAATGTCGAATAAATTTACTTAAAGGACTAAAGATTATCTTAACCCAATTCGGCTTTTTCCCTTTTTCTAGCATAGCTTCAGCCTTTAATTCCGAGAACTTATTTATTTGAGCTATATGTTGATGTATTGTATAAAATGAATAATGTAATAAATCTCCATCCAGAGTACTTATTGTTGTTCCCTCTTGTAGTTTTACTTTTTCATGAATCTTTTTACCATCCCATTCTCCAACACTTTTATCCCACAATCGCATTTGTTTATCTGGATACCAACCTGTATGTTTCACCCACCTACCACAAAAATTTGTTAATCTTTTAAAATAATATGCATCATACTTCCAATTGTTTTTAGCATCTACAATGCTTTGTCTTAAATCACTACTTAAAACTTCATCTGCATCAATCGATAAAACAATAGGATATTGTGTTTGTTTTATCGCCCAATTTTTTTGATCTGAATAGTCAGTAAAAGCTCGTTCGTAAAAAATTGCATTATATTTTAAGCATATCTCTTTTGTTTTATCTTTCGATATTGAATCAACTACAATTATTTCATCAACTATATCTTGCAATGAAACAAGACATTTTTCTATATTTTTTTCTTCGTTATATGTTATTATAATAGCTGATATTTTTTTCATCTGAGTAAATTCTATTATTCATTAGTAGCTTATGTTTTTATCCTGCTAATAACTTACTGTTACCTACTAGAACTATCAATATATACAATTGCTTTATATTATTCAAAAAGCAATTGTCTTGTTTTTATTTCATGTGCACACTTAAAATGTCCTTGAGGACATTTCTTCGCTCCGTGCAAACCACAAGGACGACAATCAAGAAATTCTTCTATTTCTACAATTTTAGAACAATCAGACAAAGGACCAAAACCAAAATCAGGAACTGTTGAACAAAATACAGCTGTTGTTTTAGCATTCATCGACGAAGCCATGTGCATTGGTGCCGAATCATTAACATAGTTCATTACAGCATTAGTCATTAATGCTGATGTTTGTAAAAAACTGAGCTCCCCACACAGATTTTTTATTTTTGTATTCTTACTATCCGAAATTATGCTATCGCAAACAGTACGATCATCTTTTCCTCCAATTAAATATATCCTATATTCTGATCTTATCGAATCTATTAATTCTATCCATTTATCGGCAGGATACTGCTTGGTAAACCATACCGATGTAGGCGCAATACAGATATAAGGCTCGTTAGTATATTGCGATATAAGCTCAAAATCTTTTTCCGATGGGTATAATCGGGGCTTACAAATTTCATTATCGGTAATTTCAGAAATAAGATTTATATTTCTTTCTATTTCATGATTCCCCTCTCCTATTTTATGTTTTACCTTATGATTAAACATAAACGAAAGTGGATTCTTATCAAACCCTATTTTACACTTCCCCTTTGAAAAAGTTGTTATAATACCTGTTGACAAAAACCTTTGTAGATTTATTACATAATCATATTTTGTTTCTCGGATTTGCTTAATCATCCGAAACAAATTTTTTGTTTTATCTGTTTTTTTATCCCAAATAAGAATATTCGAAACATGAGGATGATCTTTAAGTAAACTTTCATTCCCTTTTCGCAACAAAAAATCTATTTGATCATTAGGATAAAAATTATATAATTTTTCGATGATCGGTGTTGCTAAAATAACATCACCAATAAATGCTGTTTGTATAATTAAAAACTTTTTCACCTAACTATAATATTAGAATTATCCTTTTATAATTTTCAACTCATCAAAATTATAATTACACTTTATTTGATCTTTAAACCGCAACATTATATTCTCTTAAAGCATCATTTAGAGATGTTTTAAGATTAGTCGATTCTTTTCTTTTTCCTATAATTAAAGCACAAGGCACCTGATATTCGCCCGCACTAAATTTCTTTGTCTGCGACCCAGGAATAACTACCGAACGAGCAGGAACAAAACCCCTATACTCTATTGGTTCGTCTCCAGAAACATCAATGATTTTTGTTGATTTAGTAATTACAACATTAGCACCCAAAACAGCTTCTTTCTCGATATGTACTCCCTCTACTACAATACATCGCGAACCAATAAAACAATCGTCTTCTATTATTACAGGTGCTGCTTGCACGGGTTCTAATACCCCCCCAATACCAACACCTCCACTTAAATGAACATTTTTACCTATCTGAGCACAAGAACCTACAGTAGCCCAAGTATCAACCATTGTTCCTGAGTCAACATAAGCTCCAATATTTACATAAGAAGGCATCATAATTACATTTTCAGCTAAAAAAGACCCATAACGAGCTATAGCATGGGGAACAACTCTAACACCAAGTTCATCGTATCCTGATTTTAAATCCATCTTATCATGAAACTCAAACGGTCCAACCTTAGTCACTTTCATATCCTGTATTGGAAAATATAATATAACAGCTTTTTTTACCCACTCGTTTACCTGCCAATTATTATCCTTAGGCTCAGCTACTCGTAAAACACCTTTATCTAATAAATCTATTATTTCCTTTATTGTCTTACGAACTGATTCGTCCTTCAATAAAGTTCTATCATCCCAAGCTGCTTCTACTATTTTTTTATAATCAGAGTACATAAATTTTAATATTTTGTTTTTAAAACTTTTGCGAAGATAACCAAAAAATACTAAGCGATAAAAACACATCAAACTTAATCGGGTAATATTACGTTTAAAAAAATATTGTAAGTTAAAGTGTGTTAAATAGAAATTTTTACAACTTTGTTAATATATATTTGATACTGTTTTTTATAATAATCATAAGACTATTGAGAAATCTGATTTTTATATTATTCTTAGTTCCCACATTGCTTAACACTTGCTTTGCTCAAGACTCAAAAGATATTCAGATATACAAAGGTCAAATTCTGAGCTCACACGATGGAAAACCTGTAGCTTTAGCTCATGTCATAAACTACACAAAAAAATGGACTGCAATTTCCGACTCCAGTGGATATTTCAAAATATGGGGAGTATCTGGCGATTCGCTAAATATATCTGCAATAGGATTTCATTATTTCGATAAATATTCATTACCTACTAAAAACGATTCTGCAATAACAATATATCTAGATCATAAAATATACAAAATCCGCGAAGCCAGAATATCTCATTTAGGATCTTATCAACAATTTCAACAAAAAGTGGTAAATCTTAAATTGCCTAAGGTAGAACTCAATAAACATGTTGAAAAAATTATCAAACATGTTGAGTACGACCCTGTAAAATCAAAACTTGCTGTAGGAGGACCTGTTTCTCTTGCTTATAATTTATTTTCAAAAGAAGCTAAAGACTTAAGAAAATATCAGAAACTCGAGAAAGAAAAACCCGAGAAAGAAAAAATGTATAATAAATTCAACGAACATATTATAAAAAATCTTACAAATTTGAGTTTAGAGGAAGCTGTAAAGCTTATGAAATATTGTAATTTTGAAAAAAACTATATTCTTAACACTCCTGACTATGACTTATATTCTGAAATTTTAAAGAAATTCGAAGAATTTAAAAAGCAACCCTCCGATTCCTTACAATCAGAATAATTAATTGTAGCTTTATTGCAATTTTAATTTAAGCTATTAAACTTCATGTCATTAAAAATACCAACACTAGAAGATATTTATACTACACACAAACGAATAAAATCACTTATACACAAAACACCAGTTTTAACATCATCAAGTATTAATAATATATTAGGAACATCAATATCTTTTAAGTGTGAGAATTTTCAGAAAGTTGGAGCATTTAAATTTCGAGGAGCAACAAATGCCTGTCTCTTGTTAGAAAAAGAAAATATTAAAAATGGGGTAACTACTCATTCTTCAGGGAATCATGCCGCAGCTTTAAGTTTAGCCGCGAAACAACTAAACACTCCGGCTTATATCGTAATGCCCGAAAATGCTCCTCTGATTAAGAAGAAAGCAGTAGCTGGTTACGGAGCTCAAATTACTTACTGTAAAGCAACATTAAAAGATAGGGAAACAACCTTAAAACAAATTCAGAAAAAAACAAATGCCACATTCATTCATCCATACGATAATTTTGATATAATAAGCGGACAAGCTACTTGTGTAAAAGAACTATTAAAAGAAAATCCTGATTTAGATACAATTATTGTCCCCATTGGAGGAGGAGGACTAATGAGTGGAACTGCATTATACTGTAAATTAACAAACCCAAAATTAAAAATATTCGGAGCCGAACCATTAATGGCTAATGATGCATATAAATCGTATAAAAAAGGAAAACTCATTCTTGCTGATTCGCCAAAAACAATTGCCGATGGTTTACTAACTTCATTAAGTCCGTTAACATTCGAAATTATAAAAAATAATGTTGATGACATTTTTACTGTAAGCGAGCAATCAATAATAGAAGCGATGCGAATGGTTTGGGAACGAATGAAAATTATTATTGAACCATCATCTGCTGTTCCATTAGCTGCAATTATTGAAAACAAAACTATTTTTAGAAATCAGAAAGTTGGAATTATTATTTCAGGAGGAAATATCGACTTAGAAAACCTTCCTTTTAAACCATAAATGGGCAAACAAGCGTGTCTACTTTTAATCTTCTCTAGCTCGGCGAAAAATAAGCAAGTAAATATATATTAAAAAGAACGCTCGGCGGCATTTGTAATGCCGACGTTTTATTGTCAGGCAATTTGCCATTGCTTTGCAAAAACAAAAAACAATAGCAGGAAGCTAACTCTATGCGCAGGGAGCATTTTTTAATGCCAAATCCATTAAATTCAATAGCAGGGAACCTCTACAACATTGCAGGGAGCCTTTATAGTACTCCAGGAAACTCCCACAGCATTGCAGGGAGCAGAGAATGTTATGCAAATTAGGGTCACAGTATAGCAGGGAGTCATAACACAACGTTAAAGAAACGTTTTTTCACGTCAGGGAATCAAAACTTAATAGCAGGGAGCCAATTTCATGAGCAGGGAGCATTTTTTAACTCAACTTATCGAGAATTAAATTTGTTGCTCCACAATGTTGTTTTACATAATTTGCCGAACGATTCCCTGATTGAAGTATAAAGTCGTAATCATCAAGCAACTTCAATATTATATCTTCATAATCTGTTGCCGAGCTAATAGCGAAAGCTGCTTGTTGTTTTAATAAATCGAGGGCTTCTTGAAATTTCTGATAATTGGGACCAAAAATTACGGGTAGTCCAAAAGTTGCTGCTTCTAATGTGTTATGAATACCTTTCCCAAAACCACCTCCTATATACGCTATATCTCCATATTTATATAAAGACGATAACATTCCTATGCTATCAATAATTAACACATCGGCCTTTTCAATATTTGTTTCGTTTGCATCAGAATATTTTAACACATTTGTTTTTGCTGTAAAAGCATTTATTATTCTCGAAATATTATCGCTATGTATTTCGTGAGGAGCAATTATTAGTTTATATCGCGAGTTTTGATTAAAAAAGCCAATTATAATTTCTTCGTCGGGTTTCCACGAGCTTCCCGCAATTATAATTTTAGAATTGTTCTTAAATTTTTCTACTAAAGGTAGTTCTTTAGCTTTTTGTGCTATTGCAAAAACCCTATCAAACCGGGTGTCTCCCGATATACTAACATTATTTAATTCTATAGAATTAAGTAAATCATGCGAGTTTTTATTCTGAACAAAAAAGTGAGTAAAATTATTTAGCATGCGACGAGCATTTTTTCCATACCATTTAAAAAAATGTTGGTTTTTCCTAAAAATTCCCGACACCAGATAAAGAGGGATTTCTCTTCGTCCTATTTCTTGAATAAAACATTGCCAAAATTCGTATTTTATAAAAAAAACAATTCGAGGATTTACAATGTCAATAAATTGTTTTGCATTTCTTGGGGTGTCTATTGGTAAGTAATATACATAATCGGCAAACTCATAATTTTTACGAATCTCGTATCCCGAAGGAGAAAAAAATGTTAATAATATTTTATGATCAGTATATTTCTTTTTGTAGGCCTCAATAACAGGTCTACCTTGCTCAAATTCCCCTAACGATGCACAATGAAACCAAGCAACAGGCTCCCCCGGAACAATCTCATCCTTTAATCGATTCAACAAATTTTTGCGTCCATCAATCCATTGTTTGGCTTTAAGATTAAATAAAGCAAATATCGAAATTATTAAATAATAAGCCTTTAAAGCTATGGTGTAAAAAAATGTCATATATATTAATGTGTAAAGTACGAAACAAAATTAACAGAGTTAATCTTAAAATAATAGATTTTTAACAATTTTAATATTTAAATGGAATATGAGTTCCAAAATATGGTAGGTATAGTTAAAAATATTTTCTTGGTTAGTATCTATTAGAAATGATAAAAGAATTATTTTCAGAAATACGCGACACAGAAAAATAATCTAATAAATTACGAGTAATTATATGTATATTCTATTTGTTGATTCTCGCTGTAGAGTCCTACAAGCGCTGAGAATAGAATAATATTTTACTATGTATGGCAAATTTTTACAATATTTTTCACTTTTTTCGTAAGTTTTCCTCTTACAACTCTTGTTTTTTAAAGATTTTTTATACTTTTAGGCATCAATTAATGAAAATTTCTTGATACCCTAACCCTAAAATTTAAACCCAAAGGTCTTCCTTAACGAAGACCTTTTTTATTTTCTTTAATTTTTATTTTTCCTTTCAACATATTGAATATATTTTTCGTTTTTAAAATAGTTTTAACATTTTCATAATTTGCTAAGAAAGATAATCTTCATATTAACACTATTTATAAGTACAAACTTAACTGCTCAGAATTTAAGTAATATCCGATATAAAAGCTTAAAAGTAGATTTAGACACCATACTTGTCGATTCGTTGTCCATAGTCCCAGGATCAGAGATTATCTCTTATCGTGATAAAATTCTAAATAAAAACGATTATTCTATAGATTACCCAAAATCTGTGCTGACACTTTCTCAATACATTGTTGATTCGATAAACTATATAACTATAAGGTATCGGGTTTTCCCGATAAATTTTGCCGAACACACATATTTCCGAAAAACAGATGATGTTATCATTACAGGACCTGTTTTAACTTACCCTAAAGAACGACATAGGAATACAGCATATAATTTTTTTAACGATAATCAAATTGATAAAAGAGGAAGCATATCGAGAGGTATAACAATCGGAAATAATCAAGATGCCGTAATTAATTCAAATCTAAATCTACAAATGTCTGGAAAACTTAGTCAGGATATGTATATTATGGCTGCAATATCAGACAAAAATATCCCTATACAACCAGAAGGAAATTCGCAGCAAATACAAGAGTTTGATAAGATATTTATTCAGCTGTATAACGATAAAACCAAACTTGTTGCCGGAAATTTCGAAATTTACAAACCCTCTGTATACTTCATGAATGTGAATAAAAAAGGTTTGGGAGCTTTATTCTCGTCGAAAATAGCCTTGAAAAACAAAAAATCATTGCAAACAACTGTAAGTGGAGCTATATCCAGAGGGAAATATTGTCGAAAAAAAATTCAGGGACAAGAAGGGAATCAAGGTCCGTATAAAATCACTGGTTGCGAAAACGAACAATTTATAATTATCCTATCGGCTACCGAGCGGGTCTTTATTAACGGAAAATTACTGAAACGAGGTAAAGAAAATGATTATACCATAGATTATAATACAGGCGAACTAACTTTTACTGCTAATAATCCAATAACTAAAGATTCTAGAATTAGTGTAGAATTCGAATATACCGAAAGAAGCTATTCGCGATTTTTTATTTATAGCGAAAACGAGATAAAAATTTCCAAAGGGAAGGTTTGGATTAATGTATTTTCAGAACAAGACAGCAAAAACCAACCAATAAATCAGAGTTTAACTTCTGATCAAAAGAAATTACTATCCGAAATAGGCGATAATATCGAAAAAGCAGTAATTCCTAATGTTGATAGTGTCGAATTTCGGAGCGATTATGTATTGTACGAAAAAACAGATACTCTAGTAAATAAAAGAGTGTATTCGATATACAGACATTCCAAAAATCCCAGAAAGGCATATTATCAGGTAGGTTTTAGTTTAACACCCGATAATAAAGGCGATTATATTCAGGTTCAGAATTCGGCAAACGGAAAGGTTTTTAAATGGGTTGCCCCGATAAATAATATTCCTCAGGGAAATTATCAGCCGGTTCGATTGCTTGTTTCTCCTAAAAAACAACAAATGTTAGATTTCGGAAGCGAGCTGAAACTAAATGCGCGAACACAAACAAATTTCGAAGTAGCTTTAAGTAATAAGGATGTTAATACTTTTTCGAGTATTGGTAATTCTGATAATGCAGGTTATGCTATAAAACTTGATGTTACAAATTTCTGGTTGATAAAAGATACCCTGAAAAACAACCTTAACACGACGGTTTCTTATCGTCTGATAAATAAAAATTTCGAAGCAATAGAACGATTTCGACCTATCGAATTTGAAAGAGACTGGAATATTGTTGTCCCGTTTACTTCCGACGAGCATTTGGGACAATTTAATGTTGCATATAAACATAAAAATGATTTAAGGACTAGGTATGGGTTCGATTTTTTATCCGGGAATGATTATTTGGGTTATAAAAATAACTTGGGCTTATATGTTAATAAATCAAAATTTGATTTTACAGTGGATGCTAGCTTGTTAAATACAAACTCAGATTTTAATACAACTCGATATATAAAATCGTTTATAGATATTAACAAGGAACTTAAATTTATTAAGATAGGAGCTAATACCGAACAAGAATACAATAAATGGAAATCGGCAAACGATAGTTTACAAAGTAATAGTTTCAATTTCGATGCATATAAAATATATATAACAAATCCCGAATCGTATGTAAATAAATACAGCTTAAGCTACACCTTGCGTAATGATTATCTGCCTTCGTTTAATAAGTTTTCTCATGCAACAAAAGCCGAAGATCTTAGAGTAAACTTTGGTTTACTGAAAAACCCAGCAAGTATTTTAAAAGCAGGTTTAAACTATAGAACGCTCGATGTAAGAGATACTTCGTTGGTTAAAGAAAAAGCTGAAAATACACTTACCGGACGACTCGATTATTCTTTTAAATTGTTTAAAGGAATTGTTTCGTCGCTTACTTTTTACGAAGCCGGTTCGGGACTCGAACCCAAAAGAGAATATTCATACTTGAAGGTTACCGACGGACAAGGAACCTATGCTTGGACTGATTACAATGAAAATAAAACTGCCGAATTAAATGAGTTTGAAGTTGCAAAATTCCAAGATCAAGCAAATTATATACGAGTTTACACTACTGCCAATAATTATATCAAGACAAACAAAAACGAATTTAGTCAGACTTTGAACATCAATCCTTATACTAATTGGAGGAGTAAAAAAGGACTACGAAAGATATTATCGCATTTCTCAAATAGTTTTGCATATTTAGTTAAGCAAAAAACTACGAATGACGATATTAATAGTTTTAATCCTTTTTATAAAGCTCAGGATACAACAATTATTAACTTAGAGAAAAATTTGCGGAATACTTTTTCGTTTAATCGTTCTCATACAAAATATGGTGTCGATTATATTTTTCAGGAGAATGGGAGTAAACTTCTTTTATTAAATGGAATAGAAGAACGAAACAGACTTATACATGCTCTTAATGCTCGTTTTCGCTTTTTATCTGATTTTACAATACAAAACAAATCCGAGCTAGGTTTTAAGAAATATAAATCAGAATTTTTTTCGAAACAAAACTATACAATAAAATACTCTCAGAATGATTTTGCGATTATTTATCAACCGGGATTTAAAACACGAATAAAGCTTAATTATAAATACAACGAAAAACGAAATACTTTGTCTATTGAAAAATCATATTTAAACAATTTGGGTTTAGAGTTAAGTTATTCTATTTCAAAAAAAGGAACATTAAGAGCTAAATTCGATTACTTGAAAATTAAGTACAACTCAACAACAAATACTCCGATAGCATATGAAATTCTGGAGGGCTTAAAGCCGGGGAATAATGGTGTTTGGAATTTTCAGTTTCAGATGAAATTAGCAAAAAACTTAGAAATGAACATTAATTATGACGGACGTATTTCGGAAACAACCAAAACAATTCATACCGGAAATGTTCAATTAAGGGCATTTTTTTAAATACGAATTAGAATGCAGCCATTAGTAAATCAATATCTTTCCAAGGAATATCAAAATGATTTCCAATGTGTTCATTTGTTAATATCCCATTGTATATATAAACCCCATGGCGTAATCCAGCATCTTTTTTTAGTAGTTGTTTTACTCCGCCCGCTTCGGCTATTTCTTGTAGTAAAGGATTAAAAACATTGCTTAAAGCAATTGATGCTGTTCGGGCTACTCGCGAAGGAATATTCGGGACACAATAGTGTATAACATTGTATTTCGTAAAAGTAGGTTTAATATGATTTGTACATTTCGAAGTTTCAATACACCCTCCACGATCAATGCTTAGATCTACAATTACGGCTCCCTTTTTCATATCTTGAACCATTTTTTCTGTTATAACATATCGAGGTCCTTTATCATCAAGATACACAGCTCCTATAACAATATCAGCTGATTTGAGATGGTTTTGCAAAACCTGAGGATGAAAAACAGAGGTAAATAGTGTTTGCGATAAATGAGATTGTAAACGTTTTAGTTTGGTAATCGAAAAGTCAAAAACTTTGACAAAAGCACCTAGTCCTTGAGCTGCACGTACAGCATATTCGGCGGCAGTCCCTGCTCCTAAAATAACAACTTCGGTAGGAGTTATTCCAGTAACACCTCCAAGCAAAATCCCTTTCCCCTTATTTACATTACTTAAATATTCGGCAGCAATTAAAACCGAAGATGTTCCTGCTATTTCACTCATTGAACGAATTACCGGAAAACAATTGTCCTTTCCTTTTAAACCTTCAAAAGAGATTGCTGTAATTTTCTTCTGCATTAATTTCCGAACATACTCTTCGGTTTTTGATCGAAAATGCAACGAAGAAAATAATATCTGATTTTGTTTGCAAAGCTCTATTTCTTCGAGAATAGGAGCTGCTATTTTTAGAATAATATCGCTTTTAAATACATCTATTTTAGTGCTTATTCTGGCTCCACATTCACTATAGTCAGAATCCGAATAGTTTGTAGCATCTCCAGCTCCTTTTTCAAGAGCCACTTCGTGCCCAGAATTAACTAATATCTCAACGGCTTCGGGCGTTAGGGCTACTCTGCTTTCAAAATCTTTATTTTCTTTAGGAATTCCAATAATGAGTTTTTTTTTCTTTTTCCCTATCTCAAGCATCTCTTCTTGAGGCAAGAAACCTGTACTTCCGAAAGCATAACCTGCTTCTCTTTTTTTTTCGGTCATAGTATTATTTGGAATTAATGTGGCCGGACAAAATAATATAAATACTCGAGTATTTCAAATATTTTTATATTTATATAACATCTATTTTAATGAATAGCGATTACACGAGATCCATCGTTTTGTTCCTCTATTTTTACATAAACAACATCTTCGGGTAACAGTTCAGCAATTCTTTCGGGCCATTCGATAAAACAATAATTGCCCGAATAAAAATAATCTTCATAACCTAAATCATATGCTTCTTCAAAGTTATCTATCCTGTAAAAGTCAAAATGATAAATTATCTGCTTTGTGCCTGTTTCGTATTCGTTAATTAATGCAAAAGTAGGACTAGTAACAATTTCGGCAACACCTAATTCGTTGCACAAAGCTTTTATAAAAGTTGTTTTACCTACTCCCATAGAGCCAAAAAAGGCAAATACTCTTTTATCTTTCATTAAACGTAGAAACTTGCCAGCTACGTTATTTAAATCAGATAAAGATTTTAAAACAATCGATTCCATATGTAAATATTACGTTTATTTAAGCGTTTGGTTTTAATTTAATAAACGGAATTATCATCTCCTCCATCGATATCCCTCCATGCTGAAAGGTATTTTTATAATAATTCACATAGTAATTATATTTATTTGGATATGCTAAGAAATCATTATTCATAGCAAAAATATAACTTGTTGTAATGTTTGCTTTAGGTAGGTGCACTTTATGAGGCTCGCGTATTTCGTAAACTTCTTTTGGATTATAATTTAAGTTTCTCCCGTTTTTATACCTCAGGTTTGTCGATGTATTTTTGTCACCTATAACTTTTATTGGGTTTTGTACTCGAACAGTTCCGTGATCAGTTGTAATAATAAGCTTTACGTTTTGCGATTTAAGTATTTTTATTAATGAAAATAAAGGAGAATGTTTAAACCACGAAATTGTGAGTGATCTATATGCAGCTTCATCATTGGCTAGTTCTCGTATCATCTCCATTTCTGTTCTTGCATGCGAGAGCATATCAATGTAATTGTATACTAATATATTTAAATCATTATTGAGTAGATTGCTAATGTTTTCAACTACTTTTTCTCCTGTTTTTAAATGACTAATTTTCTCGTATCCGAATTTGTAATTTTTCCCAAATCGTTTCATTTGAGCGTCAAACAACTCTGCTTCGTTGTTATTTTTACCTCCTTCGTCACTATCGTTTAACCAATATTGTGGATGTAGTTTGTCGATTTCGTAAGGCATTAATCCCGCAAATATAGCATTACGAGCATATTGTGTAGCTGTGGGTAGGATGCTGCAATATAGTTTTTCAGTTTCTGTTGTAAAGTAATCGTCAATTAAAGGCTGGATCAGTTTCCATTGATCGTATCTGAAATTATCGATAAGTAAAACAAAAACTTTTTCGCCCTGATCTAATATGGGAAAAATCTCATCTTTAAACAGGTTTGGTGACATTAAAGGTTTTTTTGATCCTTCTCGAAACCAGCTTTCGTAATTCTTTTTTATAAACCGAACAAAACCAGTATTGGCATCAGATTTTTGCATCGAAAATACTTCTTTCATTCCCGAATCAGGATTTTGTTCAAGTTCAAGTTCCCAGTAAGTTAATTTTTGGTATAGCTCAACCCATTCATCAAATGTAGCAGCATCTGACATTTGTAGTCCTATTTTTCCAAAATTTGATTGATAATTCGAAATTGTTTTCTCAGAAATAAGACGTTTGTTGTCAATATTTTTTTTAATACTTAATAGTATTTGTTTCGGATTTACAGGCTTTATCAAGTAGTCGGCAATTTTAGACCCAATGGCCTCCTCCATTATATCTTCTTCTTCGCTTTTAGTGATCATTACAACAGGAGTTGTGGCTTTTTTCTCTTTAATATGCTCTAGGGTTTGTAAACCACTCATTCCGGGCATATTTTCGTCTAAAAAGATTAAGTCAAAATCTTCAGACGAAACCAATTCGATAGCATCATCTCCATTACTGGCAGTAACTACATCAAATCCTTTTTCTTCTAAAAATAAAATATGAGGTCTTAGTAAGTCTATCTCATCATCGGTCCACAATATCCTAACTTTTTTCACTTGCTATATTTTTTATTACATAACACTTATAAGGTGTTTTTATTTATAATGTTTTCTATAAAACAATAGATAATCTCTAATGATCTTTTCATTAACTAATTTTTCAAGATTAGTTTTCGAAATAGAAAATAACTTATATTCAATAGTATTTAAATCTTTGAATATTCGTTCTTTTTCAGATCGGAATTTTCTTAGATATTCTTCAGATTTTTTGGCGTCTTTAAATTTACTAACGATAATAATATTAGCAAACTCATTAAATTCTTTGTTTTCTACTTCGTAGTTCTCTTGTATAAAGAAATCCAGATTAAAGTTTATAATATTAAATTTAAGCTGATTGACATCCATTTCTTTAGCCGAGATAATAACAAATACATGTTCTTCGGTTAAATTGTTCGAATAGATTTTTTCTATTTCTTTTAATGTATGTTGTGTTACAATTTGCTTGATTGTTTCTTCTTTTTTCGAAAGAGGTTTTTCTTCTTCTACATCTAACTCATTAAGATCTTTAAGTTCTTTTTCTTTTAATGTTGCAAGCAATTGTTGTGCTCGTTCGGCAACAGGGTCATTTTTATAATTAGATTGTATTTTTTCTAGCTCATTTCTTAAAACTGTAGTTCCATAATTTTCGCCCATCGAAATTGCTTTCAGAAAAGCATATTTAGGGATGTAAATTGTTTTGGCATATTGTTTAAATGCAATATCGCATCGTTCAATTACTTTTGAGAAATCTCGTTTCCGATACAAATCTAATGTTTGTTTATAATAATTTTTTCGCTCTAATTCTTCTTTTTCGAATGTCTTAAAGTAATTAGGATCAGTTAAAATTTTTGCATATATGGTTTCTGGATAATTCCTTGTTATAATGTTTTTGTAAACATTAGCTTTTTGTATGTTTTTTTGTAATTCGTAAACTTTATACATTCCATAATATATTGCTACCTTATTTTTATTTTCAGGATAACGTTCTACGAGTTGAGTATAAATATCTAATGCTTTTTCATAATCTTTTAAATCATTTCTATAAACTTCGCCAGCATTATATAGCGCTTTTTGTATTTTTTTATGAGATGCCTGAATGGCTGAATCAGTTAATGGAAGTTCTACCATGTAATATTCGATGGTTTTATTACTTAAGCCTTTTTTTGCATCAATAGCATCATCAGTTAGTTCTGTTTCTGATATTTCTTCAAATCCAGTCGATTGTTTATTTTTTCGTCTCCAATTGTCTTCTAATTTTCGTCTTCCCCAGCGTCTTTTAAATTCAGGTTCGCCAAAGCTTTTTGCCGAGGGGTTGTAGAAATACCATTTACCTCCTTGGTTTCCTAAATTACGAGAAGTCATTCCTTGATTGCTCATTCTTTCTAATTGCTGGGCTCTTTCTTCTTCTTGTTGCTTGATTTCTTTTGCCTGTAAATCGGCAATTATTTTATTGATAAATTGTTCTCTTTCTTTTTGAGGCATTTTTGCCACTTTTTGTAAACTATCTTGATGGCTAACGATTTTTAGATTATTAACAAGTTTTGATAAATATTTATTTCTTCGAGCCAACTCGATATATCCAGGGTAATCTTTTCGTAAAGAATTTACTGCGCTATCTAAATATTCTTGCGATTCGACATACTTTGTCTGATCGAAGAAAATATTTGCTAAAGTTAAAAAGGTAACTCCTTTCTGATTTGTATTTGATGTTGTACTACTAGCCGATTCGATATAATATTCGATAGCCTGATTTAAATTCCCTTGGCGATTTTCATATTCGCCTAAAGCAAAATAAATTTGATCCTGATATTCTTTATTTTTATCGTCTTTAAGCATTTTAAACAGATCCTCTTTTACTGAAGAATCATTGCCCGAAAATAATGCAGCTCTTTTTAGTGTTGCATTAAATGTCATTTCGTAAGGAGGATTCATTTTAATTACTCTACGGAAGTATTCTGATGCTTGCATAAAATCTTTGTCGAGTTCTTTCAACTGAGCATAAATATATGTCAGTCTTAGTCTGTCCTTTTTTTTACGAACAAGATCAAGTAATTCGAAAACATAAGGAGTAGCTTCGGTATATTTTTGTTGTTTTAAATAAAAATCAGCGTGACTTAATTTTAGTTCGGTTTTTAAATCTTCAGGATATTCCATTTCTGTATCCAAAAACTCTAAAAGTTTTCGAGCTTCTCTAAAATCTTTTTCTTGAACATAAGTGCGTACCAGCCAATTGTAAGCTAAATATTTTGTTTCTTCTTCGTATTGTTTTATTACATGTTTAAATATTCGAGTAGCACTAGTATAATCGTTTTGATAGAAAAATGCTTTCCCCATAAGCAAGTAAGCATCGTCGATGTATATATTGTATTCGTTTTTTGCATAAAAGGCTTTATCTTTTTCTGACATTGGCGAGGTGCTCTTGTCGGGCTTTTTAGTAATCGAATGCATTCGAATAGATTTTGTCGACTTGTTAATCGTTCTTTCCATATTACTTTTTATGCTCGATGCAATATCAGCATCGCCATAAATAAAAACAGGTAATACTTGCGAATAATCTTCAACATACGCTTCTTCGTATTTTGCAACTCCGGCTTTAAAACTTTCCGATCCGTTAAATAAAATATTAAAACGAGTAGTTAAACTATGATGAAATCTTGATATTGCTGTATTTTTTTTTGTCGAACAACTATTGCTTATAACAAGTATAAACAAAATCAATATACTATATTTTAAAAATCGATTCACTAAATTAATTTTTTGTAACTATTATTTGTTATTGAAACACCTATTTTGCTAAATTATTATTTAACAAGTAAACTAATTAAATAAAGAATTTATAAAACTAGTAAATATTACTTTTTAGAAAAGAAATAAATTAAAATATTTTAGATTACTTCCTTTTATAAACTCAGTTCTATCTTTCTGTTTTTTATAAGTAAATTATTGGTATAAAAGAATTATACCAAAAGAACATCAAAATGAGTGATAAAAATGTTTCATCTTGAAATTCATTTGGCACTAATCGAAAGCCTTGATTTTAGTATCCCCGTACGATTTGACCCTTCCCTGAAGCATTTGAGCAGTCAATGCTTAATTTTTATAGTCCTCTAAGCATAATTTTGTTATCAATTGTAACTTTTTTGCAAATAATGCTTTAATCCTTTAAAATAATCAAAAAAATGAGTGTCCCCTGAATAAAATCATTCAAATAATTAAAGATTTGACCCTCCCATTGAAAAAATATCTCAAATAATTGAAGATTTGGGCTGTTTCCGAAACGAAATGAGTCGTTTAATTAAGAAAATTTGTTGTCCATTGAGAGAATATAGCTTTCAATTGAACCAATGAAGCTTTCACTAGA
The DNA here is from genome assembly GCA_022360575.1 of Bacteroidales bacterium. Taxonomy (GTDB): domain Bacteria; phylum Bacteroidota; class Bacteroidia; order Bacteroidales; family UBA12077; genus UBA12077. Next base: position 62,820 of record JAKSCO010000069.1, read on the forward strand.
ACAGATATTATTATTCGTGGGGCTTTTTAGCTATTCATAAAGGCAAAATAGTATAATTTGGTACTGGAAACAGTTCGAGATTGTATTGTAACTTTAAAGTTTCTGAAAGCTAATTTTTTTCTGGAGTTAAGCGGTTGTTTTAATTATAAAAAAGGCTTTTACGATTTAGAGTAAAAGCCTTTTTCTTATATGGTTTTATGTTTTTTACATCATACCTGGCATTCCGCCTCCCATACCCATTCCGCCTCCGGCTGGCATTGGTGGCATTTCTTCCTCTTCTTCAGTAATTACACATTCGGTTGTTAAGAACATACCTGCAATTGATGCAGCATTTTCGATAGCAACACGAGTAACTTTTGTTGGATCAATAACTCCTGATTCAACTAAGTTTTCGAATACATTTGTTCTTGCATTGTATCCGAAATCACCTTCTCCTTCTTTTACTTTCTGTACGATTACCGATCCTTCGATTCCTGCATTTTCGACAATTTGACGTAATGGTTCTTCTATCGCTCTTTTAACAATAGCAACACCAGTTGTTTCGTCTTCGTTTTCGCCTTTTAAGTTTTCTAACTCTTGAGTAGCTCTAATATAAGCAACTCCACCTCCAGGAATAATTCCTTCTTCAACAGCTGCACGAGTTGCACTTAATGCATCATCAACACGATCTTTCTTTTCTTTTAATTCTACTTCGCTAGCTGCACCTACGTAAATAACAGCAACACCTCCAGCTAATTTAGCTAAACGCTCTTGTAGTTTTTCTTTATCGTAATCTGAAGTAGAAGCTTCGATTTGAGCTTTTATTTGATTTACGCGAGCATCGATATTTTCTTTTGCTCCGTTACCATTAACAATAGTAGTGTTTTCTTTGTCAGTAACTATCTTTTCGCAAGTTCCTAACATATCTAAGCTAGCGCCTTCTAATGTTAATCCTTTTTCTTCAGTAATAACAGTACCTCCTGTTAAGATAGCAATGTCTTCTAACATTTCTTTTCTTCTATCACCAAACCCAGGAGCTTTAACAGCAGCTACTTTTAACGAACCTCTAATTTTATTAACTACTAATGTAGCTAAAGCTTCGCCTTCGATATCTTCTGCTATAATCATTAATGGCTTACCGTTTTGTACTGCCGATTCTAAAATTGGCATAAGATCTTTCATTGTAGAAATTTTCTTGTCAGTAAGCAAGATATAAGGATGCTCCATTACAGCTTCCATTTTGTCAGTATCAGTAACAAAATAAGGAGAGATGTAACCTCTGTCAAATTGCATTCCTTCAACAGTTTTTAATTCATCTTCTGTTCCTTTAGCTTCTTCAACAGTAATAACACCTTCTCTTCCGGCAGCTTTCATGGCATCAGCAATTAACTTTCCTATTGCCGAATCATTATTTGCTGAAATAGTTGCTACTTGCTCGATTTTTTCATTAGACTCACCAACATCAGTTGATTGTTTTTTGATGTTTTCGATAACTTTAGCTACAGCTTTGTCTATTCCACGTTTTAAATCCATTGGATTTGCTCCAGCAGTAACATTTTTTATTCCTACATTTATTATTGCTTGTGCTAATACGGTTGCTGTAGTAGTTCCGTCTCCTGCATCATCATTTGTTTTTGATGCTACTTCTTTTACCATTTGAGCACCTAAGTTTTCGAATTTATCTTTTAATTCGATTTCTTTTGCTACACTAACACCGTCTTTAGTAATTTGAGGTGCTCCAAATTTTTTCTCGATAACAACATTACGTCCTTTAGGACCTAAAGTAACTTTTACTGCACTTGCTAACTGATCAATTCCGCTTTTTAATTGATCTCTTGCATCTATATCAAATTTTAAGTTTCTAGCTGCCATTTTATTTATATTTTTTAAATTTATAATCTAATTTAATTACTCTACTAAAAGAATATCGTCTTCGCGCATAATTAAATAATCAACGCCATCAATATGAATTTCAGTTCCGCCATATTTTCCATAAATTACAACATCGCCAGCTTTTAAAGACATTGGTTCGTCTTTCTTTCCACTACCAACTGCAATTACAGTTCCTTTCTGAGGCTTTTCTTGAGCCGAATCAGGAATGATAATACCACTTGCTGTTTTTTCTTCAGCTTTATGTGGTTCAACTAAAACTCGATCTTTTATTGGTTTGTACTTAAATTCTGACATGGTTTCTATATTTTAAAATGTTTGACTTATTTTTTAATTTCTCGATATCATTTTACATAATTTATGCCAAATGAAAATTATGCAAAATATCTGACATTTTTACCTTAAACGAAATTAGATACTGCCAAAGAATAAATATAATTAATTGATATAAAATGTGAAAAGTGCTAAGGGTGTAAAAATAAAATGTCAGCCCATCTGTCAGGCTGACATTTTAATATTCTAATTTCTTATATGATAACAACATTATTCTGCAGGTTGTTCTGCTGGAGTTTCAGTTTCTGTTGCTGGAGTTTCGAATTGAGGAACCTGTGAAGGATCTACAGTTTGTTCAACTTCATCTTTAATTTTTGATTTTTGCTCAACTTCGCCTCTTGGAATAGTCATACTAGCTAATAAGCTAAGAACAACTAATGAAATTGCTAATCCCCAGGTAAATTTTTCTAAGAAATCGGTTGTTTTTCTTACTCCCATCACTTGATTTGATCCCGCAAAATTAGATGCTAAACCTCCTCCTTTCGAGTTTTGAACTAAAACAACTAAAATTAGTAATATACTCGCAATAATTATCAACACTGAAACTAATGTGTACATATCAAATATTTTTATTTATTATTTATTTTTTCTTTTAACAACTCAATTTGACTCGCAAAGTAAGTATTTTTTTCTGGATATTTCAAACATAATTTACTATAAGCTTTTATTGCCTTTTCGAATAAGCCTTGTTTTATATAAACTTTTATTAAGGTTTCGGACAAAAGATCATTGTCTTCTTTTACGCTTTCTTCTGATATATCTGCATTCTCACTTTTCGTGTTTGCAGGTTTTATTTGAGGTTGATCTTTTATAAATCTCGAAATTAAATCATCGCTTGTTTTTAATGTCGATTCGCCGGCATAATTATCTATGTCAAAATAAGGTGTTTGTTTTTCTGGTTTCTTTTTTTCTTTGCTTTCCGAATTTATTAGCTCGAAACTATCTTCTATTTCTTTTATCTCTGTTTCTGGTTTTTCTTTTTTTGGAGTTTCGTCTATTTGCAATATATCTTTGGGCTTTTGTGTCAATTTAGCATCATCGGGTTCAGCATCAATTGTAATAACATTGTTTTTTCCTGTGCGTTCATCTTCGATAAAATAAATTTCTGAAGGATATTCTAACTTATCGTCTTCTTTTATAATCGAAAATTCTAGCTGACTTGTAATAGTATCTGATATATTTTGACCCATCCCTTCAAAGCTGTTGTTTATTTTTCGACGGACATTCTTATTTTTTAACAGCTTATTTTTAGGTTTACTTTTTGTTTCTTTTTTTGATGGATTTTCTTGTAATACTTCTTCTTTTTCTTCTATCTGCTCAGGTTCAATATTATCAGATTTGGTATTTAAAAATTCGTATAATTTATTTCGATCCGAAATGAAGATTGAAGATTTTGCAAGTTGTTCTTGAAAACTGGTTGAATCATTTTCGTGTAAAGCCTTAAGAAGAAGCATATGAGCCGATTGATAGTACGGAAATTCTTTTATTACATTTCTAATGCTATCAACATCTACTTGTTTTAACAAATGTGGTGATTCTATATATTTTATAATATCAAATTCTTTCACATGCTTATATTTTTTTTCCGATACTTGTTTTTTATTTCTTATTAATATTATAATTGGCTTTAAAAAATTTTATTTCAGAAAAGCTTACCAATTAACAACAGCTTTGTTGAATATATCTTCGATTAATTTTACCGTAATTTTTTCTACTAATTCTTGTTCTACAGCCGATAAATCTTGGTCACTATTATAATCTTCAAATTGCGAAAAACTTTGATCAAAATTATATTGAGGTTCTATTTCGTTTGTAAATTTTACATGTATAGTTATTGTTAATCTGTTTTGAGCTGCTACCTCTGCGCTGGTAACTGCAAGAGGTTTTGTGCTATAACCTGTTATTTGTCCCGAAAAATTGAGATGTCCCATTTCATTTACTAAGGCAAGATCTGTTTGCGATTTAAATTTATCTCTCAAAGCATCAGTAAGACGTTGTTCTAGTCCGGCCATTGCAAGCGGAGCCCTGTTGTCGAAATATTCAACAGAAATAGTTTTTACGGCAGGAGCAATCGAAGCTCCGGTTAACGAATATTTTATACTACACGAATAAGTTATTATTAGTAGTGATAATATTATAAAAAATGATTTCTTCATTCGGTGTTTTTCTTTAATTGTTATTTTGCTATGATAAATCTATTTTAATCATAAATTGATATGCAATAATTTGTATCTAGCTAATATTATATTCTTTTATTTTACGATATAGTGTTCGTTCTGATATTCCTAATTCGTGGGCTGCGTATTTTCGTTTGCCGTTATGTTTGTCTAAAGCTTTTTGTATTAATTCTATTTCTTTTTCTTCTAACGATAATGATTCTTCGACAAATTCTTCGGTATCTTCAATATTCGATTCGCTAATTTTATTTGTCGAAGGTGTTTGTTTTATTTCAGGGGTATTTAATATTGCCGACGATGCTTCTTCGTAGTTTCTAATTATTTGTTCGGCATCCTGAAGACTTTCGGACGAAGTTCCTTTTTGCATAATTTCATGAACCAATTTTTTAAGATTAGTTAAATCGGCTTTCATATCAAATAGAAACTTATAAAGAATTTCTCGTTCTGTCGAGAATGATTTATCATCAATATCATCCTTATAAACTGCAGGGAGTTTATTAGGATAATAATCGGGCAGATATTTTTTTATTACTTCGGTATCAATAATTCGATCTTGTTCGATAACCGATAATTGTTCGGTTATATTTTTTAACTGTCTTACATTTCCGGGCCATTCGTAATTATCAAGAACATGTCTGGCTTCGTCGTTTAAGCTAATAGGAGGCATTCTATATCTTTCTGCAAAATCGGTTGCAAATTTTCTAAATAGTAAATAAATATCGTTGCCTCTATCTTTTAATTTTGGAATAAAAATAGGAACTGTATTCAGACGATAATATAAATCTTCTCTAAATTTATTTGCTTCGATGGCACGAACCAAATCAACATTCGTTGCTGCAATTATACGAACATTTGTTTTTTGTACCTTCGATGATCCTACTCTTAGAAACTCTCCGGTTTCTAGAATTCGTAACAATCGGGCTTGTGTTGATAATGGAAGTTCGGCAACCTCGTCTAAAAATATTGTTCCTTCGTTTGCTACTTCAAAATAACCTTTTCGGCTTTCGAAAGCTCCGGTAAACGATCCCTTTTCATGACCAAATAGTTCAGAATCTATTGTTCCGTCGGGAATTGCTCCACAGTTGACAGGGATGTATTTGCCATGTTTTCGCGAGCTGTAGTTATGAATGATCTGAGGAAAGACCTCTTTCCCTGTACCACTTTCGCCGGTTATTAAAACAGCTAAATCAGTTGGAGCTACTTGAGTAGCAATATCAATAGCCCTGTTTAAACTAGCAGAATTACCTATGATATTAAATCTTTGTTTTACTCTTTGAACATCCATAAAACTCGAGTTTTTGTTTTTAATATTTTAATTATGTCAAAATTACAATTTTATATGTAAAAATCTTGTATTTTAACAATAATTAAGGAATCAAATATGTCATTAAGTCAGTAAAAAATATTTTTATCTTCAAAGTTTAATCCTAATTTTGTTCTTTATTAAATAATTCTTCAACAATGAAATTTATTGGAATAATTCCTTCTCGTTACGAATCAACTCGTTTCCCGGGAAAACCTTTAGCTGATATAAATGGCAAAACAATGATTCGGCGAGTTTATGAACAAGCAAAACTTACTTTAAAGCATGTATATGTTGCTACCGATGATTTAAGAATTGCTGATGAGGTCGAAAAATTTGGGGGTAAATTTGTAATGACTTCTAAAGAACATCAAAGTGGTACTGATCGAATAGCCGAAGCTATTAATATTATACAAAAGCAAGAAAATGTGAGTTTTGATGTTGCAATTAATATTCAAGGTGACGAACCTTTTATTCAGCCACAGCAAATACAAGAAATTATTTCATGTTTTAATAATGCAGATACTCAAATAGCAACTTTAGTAAAGAAAATCGAAACTAGCGAGGATATTTTCAATCCCAATAAGCCTAAGGTTATATTCGATAATAATATGAAAGCTATCTATTTTAGCCGTTCGCCTATTCCGTATTTGCGAAATGTAGAAAAAAATAAATGGCACAAGGAGCATGCTTACTATAAACACATAGGGATGTATGCTTACAGAACAGAGATATTACAAGAATTATCAAAGCTTAAACAATCAAAACTTGAGTTGGCCGAAAGTTTAGAACAACTACGGTGGATTGAGAATAATTATCGAATTTTTGTTGCATTAACAAATTTTGAGAGTTTCGGAATTGATACGATTGATGACTTAAATGAAGTGTTAGATAAACTGTAAAATTTAACGAATATAGGTTAGGTTTTTGTTTTGGCTATTTAACCAAAGCACGAAAAACGAAAAAGATGGCTTTAGTTATTTAACCAAAGTTTGAAAAAACAAAAAGATTCACTTTTTCTATTTAACCAAAGCTCGAAAAAACAAAAAGATTCACTTTTTCTGTTTAACCAAAGCTCAAAAAAGCAAAAAGGGGGGCTTTGGTCATTTAACTAAAGCACGAAAAACGAAAAAAATTAGCTTTGGCTATTTAACCAAAGCTTAAAAAAACAAAAAGATTCACTTTTTCTATTTAACCAAAGCTCAAAAAAGCAAAAAGATGGCTTTGGTCATTTAACCAAGACTCGAAAAAACAAAAAGTTATCAATTTATGATTTGATAATTGCTTGTATTTTTATTAATACAAATGAAAATAGAATCTTTATTCAAAGTTTTCCTACAATACGAACTGATTTATATTTTAATAATGATCTTAAAATAAAGAAACTGCCCTTTTAGAGCAGTTTCTTTTGTTAATATTGTTATGGTGTTGTATTTATTCTTCGTCTTTTAATTGATTCCATCCCTGAGCCTGAAGCTCGATGCTTTGTCCGCTATTGGTAATCATTACAGCGCCATGTTCTTTGTCTGCAATATGCCCTATTGGATGAATCATTTTATAATCTTTTATTTTTTCTAAATCGTTAATATCTATTGTAAATAGCAATTCGTAGTCTTCGCCTCCGTTTAGTGCTGCAATTAAAGGTTCGATATTAAATTCTTTCCCCATTTTCTCGGTATTTAAATCGATAGGGATTTTATCTTGAAAAATTTTACATCCTACATCCGATTTTTTACAAATGTGCATTATCTCAGACGATAAACCATCAGAAATATCAATCATCGAGGTAGGTTTTATTCCTATTTCATCAAATAAAGAAATTATATCTTCGCGAGCCTCTGGTTTTAATTGTCGTTGTAAGATATAATCATATCCTTCTAAACTTGGCTGTGTTCCGGGATTGGCTTTAAAAATTTCTTTTTCTCGTTCGAGCAACTGTAAACCCATATAAGCAGCACCCAAGTTTCCGGTAACACATAAAATATCGTTTTTCTTAGCTGTATTTCTGTATACGATATCTTCTTTTTTAGATTCGCCAATAGCAGTAATACTAATCGATAATCCTGTTAACGACGAAGATGTGTCGCCACCAACTAAATCGACATTGTAATGTTGGCATGCAAGATTGATTCCTTCATATATTTGTTCGATATGCTCGACAGTAAATTTAGCCGAAATTGCTATCGAAACAGTAATTTGTTTCGGAGTAGCATTCATTGCATAAATGTCGGATAAATTAACAACTACCGACTTATACCCTAAGTGTTTTAAAGGAGTATATATTAAATTAAAATGAATTCCTTCAACCAACAAATCTGTTGTTACTACCGAACATACATTTCCGTAATCAATTACAGCTGCATCATCTCCAATACCCTTAATCGTATTTTTATGGTTAATTTTTACATTTTTTGTTATGTGATCAATTAATCCAAATTCGCCCAATTCAGAGATATTTCTATGTTTTTTTTCGTCTTTCTTCATCCTAAATACTAATTCTTTACCGTAAAAATGAAAGATTAAACAATCATCCTTTAATAGTTGTTAAAATTTAAATATATTTGCACCTAATTTAGATTTAATCTATTTAAAAGCAGTGCTAAATTTATTAGTGATTTTGCAAAGTTATGGAAAAAGATCAAGATAAAATATTAAATGAAGTAACTCAAAGTGAATACAAATACGGTTTTGTTACAGACATAGAAAACGAAACTATTCCAAAGGGTTTGAACGAGGATGTAGTACGAATAATTTCTCAGAAAAAGAACGAGCCCGAATTCATGTTAGAGTTTAGGCTTGAAGCATTTCGTTATTGGCAAACATTAGAAATGCCTAAATGGGGTCATTTAAATATTCCTGAAATCGATTATCAGGATATTATATATTATGCAGCACCAAAACAAAAGGCTACATTAGATAGTATGGATGACGTTGATCCTGAGTTGAAGGCTACATTCGATAAATTAGGCATTCCTTTAGACGAACAAAAGCGTTTGTCGGGAGTTGCTGTTGATGCAGTAATGGATAGTGTTTCGGTAAAAACAACGTTTAAAGAAAATTTAGCTGAACTCGGAATTATCTTTTGCTCTTTTAGCGAGGCTGTTCAAGAGCATCCTGATTTAGTAAAGAAATATATGGGATCGGTTGTTCCTTACACCGACAACTATTTTGCAGCTTTAAATTCAGCTGTATTTAGCGATGGCTCTTTTTGTTATATTCCTAAAGGAGTTCGTTGTCCTATGGAGTTGTCAACATATTTCAGAATAAATGCAGCAAATACAGGGCAGTTCGAAAGAACTCTTATTGTTGCCGAAGACGATTCTTATGTAAGTTATCTCGAAGGGTGTACAGCTCCTCAGCGCGACGAAAATCAATTACATGCTGCAATTGTCGAGATTATTGCAAATAAAAATGCCGAAGTAAAATATTCTACTGTTCAAAATTGGTATCCCGGAGATAAAGATGGTAAAGGAGGGATTTACAACTTTGTAACAAAACGTGGGAAATGTGTAGGCGAAAATTCTAAAATATCATGGACTCAAGTAGAAACCGGATCGGCAATTACTTGGAAATATCCTAGTTGTATATTAATAGGAGATAATTCTGTTGGCGAGTTTTATTCGGTTGCTGTAACCAATAATCACCAGCAAGCTGACACAGGAACTAAAATGATACATATTGGGAAAAATACCAAAAGTCTTATTGTTTCGAAAGGAATATCTGCAGGTCAAAGCCAAAACAGTTATCGAGGCTTAGTTAAAGTTGTTAAAAATGCAACCAATGCTCGAAATTTCTCGCAGTGCGATAGTTTGTTATTAGGAGATAAATGTGGAGCTCATACTTTCCCATATATTCAAGTCGATAATAAAGATTCGGTTGTTGAACACGAAGCAACAACTTCAAAAATTGGCGAAGATCAAATATTTTATTGCAACCAAAGAGGAATTAAAACCGAAGATGCAATCGGATTAATTGTGAATGGTTATGCAAAAGAAGTTTTAAATAAACTACCTATGGAGTTTGCTGTCGAAGCTCAGAAATTATTACAAATAAGTTTAGAGGGTAGTGTAGGATAAAGTTTAATAAATATTAATTACGAATTCATTTAAACATTATATAACGATGTTATCAATAAAAAATTTACACGCAAATATCGAAGGGAAAGAGATTCTAAAAGGAATCAACTTTGAAGTAAAACCAGGCGAAGTACATGCTATAATGGGACCTAATGGTTCGGGTAAAAGTACTTTAGCTTCTGTTTTGGCTGGTCGCGAAATTTTTAATGTAACCGAAGGTGAAGTTTCTTATTTTGGAAAAGATTTATTAGATATGTCAGCAGAAGAAAGAGCCAGCGAAGGGGTTTTTCTTGGTTTTCAGTATCCGATAGAAATTCCCGGAGTAAGTATGGTTAACTTTATGAAAACTGCAGTTAACGAACAACGAAAACATAAAGGCTTAGACCCAATGTCTGCTTCGGATTTCTTAAAATTAATGCGTGAGAAAAAAGAATTGGTTGAACTAGATGCTGCTTTAGCTAATCGTTCTGTAAACGAAGGGTTTTCGGGTGGAGAGAAAAAACGTAATGAGATTTTTCAGATGGCTATGTTAGAGCCAAAATTATCGATACTTGACGAAACAGACTCGGGATTAGATATTGATGCTTTGCGTATTGTTGCTAATGGAGTAAATAAGTTAAAAACAAAAGATAATGCAACAATTGTTATTACTCACTATCAACGATTATTAGATTATATTATACCTGATTTTGTACACGTATTATATAATGGTAAAATAATAAAATCCGGAGGAAAAGATTTGGCTCTTGAATTAGAAGAGAAGGGCTATGATTGGTTAAAAAAAGGAGAAAATCTTTAATCGAGATAAGTTTTCGGAATTTAAACAATAAGTTATGAGCTTAGAAGATATAAAGACAGAACCAAAAATAAAGTTTCTTGATATTTATCAAAAAAATATTGATGATATTCAAAATGGTTCGCCTGATTATATTAATAAAATCAGGGAAGAAGCTATTGTGGCGTTTGAGAAATTAGGAATTCCAGATAAGAAAAATGAAGATTATAAATACACCGATTTAAATAAGGAATTTAACAACGGGTTTAAAATGTATTTATCTCCTAAAAATATCCAATTTAAAGTAGATGATATTTTTACCTGCGATGTACCTGATTTAAATACTAAAGTAATACTCCTTTTAAATGGATGGTATTACGATAGAGAAAATCTTATCCACGAACTACCTAATGGAGCTTTAATTGGAAGTCTTCAGGCGGCAGCCCAAAAATATCCTGAACTAGTAAAAAAACATTTTGCAAAATATGCAAAAATAGATAAAGAAGGACTAGTTGCAATGAATACAGCATTTGCTAAAGATGGTGTATTTATGTATGTTCCTAAAGGTGTAGTAATCGAAAAACCAATACAGATAATTAATATCTTAATGGATGATGAAGAAGGTTTTACTCAACACCGTAATTTATTCGTATTAGAAGAAAATAGTCAGGCCTCTATTGTTGTTTGCGATCATACTTTGTCGCGACCTAATTTTTTAACAAATTCGGTAACCGAAGTTTTTGTAGGCGAAAGAGCAAATCTAAAATATTCGAGAATGCAAAATGAGCATAATGGCTCAAAGCAGGTTTCGAACTTATATTTCCAACAAGAAAAAAATAGTACTGTCGATACAAATACAATTACTCTACACGGAGGATTGATTCGTAATAATGTGCATGTGTTGTTAAATGGAGAGTTTTGCGAAAATAATACTACAGGACTTTATTTAAACGATAAAGGACAACATATAGACAATTATGTATTTATGGATCATGCGTATCCGAACTGTTTGAGCAATCAATTGTTTAAAGGTGTTTTAGACGATTTTGCAACAGGAGCTTTTAATGGTAGAGTACTTGTTCGTAAGGATGCTCAGAAAACACAAGCATTTCAATCGAATAATAATATTCTACTTACCGATGATGCAGATATAAACACAAAGCCTCAGCTTGAGATATATGCTGATGATGTAAAATGTAGTCATGGGGCTACAGTTGGGCAACTTGACGAAGATGCTTTATTCTATCTTAGAGCACGAGGGATTGATAAAAAAGAAGCTAAACTTTTATTAATGTATGCTTTTGCTCATGATGTAATTAAAACAATCCAGGTGCCTGCATTGCAAGAACGAATTCAAGATTTAGTAGATAAACGATTAAGAGGAGAGTTGTCTCGATGTAATTCTTGCCAGATGCATTGTTGTTAATTTTAAAAGATTTTAGTTTTGAGTTTAGATGTTCATAAAATCCGGAATGACTTTCCTATATTGAGTCAGGAAGTTTATAAAAAGCCTTTGGTATACTTCGATAATGGGGCAACTACACAAAAGCCACAAATCGTTATCGATGAAGAAATAAAAGTTTATTCGCAAGAAAATAGCAATATACATAGAGGTGTTCATTATTTAAGCGAACAACTGACGCAGCGCTACGAAGATGCTCGAAAAACAGTTCAAAGCTTTATTAATGCAGAACATAATCATGAAATTGTATTTACTAGCGGAACTACCGAAGCTATAAATCTGGTAGCATTCTCTTTTGGCGAGCAGTATGTTGCCGAAGGCGATGAGATAATTGTATCGACCATGGAGCATCATGCTAATATTGTTCCTTGGCAAATGCTTTGCGATCGGAAAAAAGCTAAACTTAAAATTATACCAATAAACGATAAAGGTGAACTGTTAATTGATGAATATAAGAAACTGATTTCGGACAAAACAAAAATTGTTGCAGTTAATCACGTTTCGAATGTTTTAGGTACAGTTAACGATATAAAGCAAATTATAGATATTGCTCATAAATACGATATTCCTGTATTAATTGATGGAGCCCAAAGTATTCAACACGAAAAAGTTGATGTTAAAGAATACGATTGTGATTTCTTTGTTTTCTCAGGACATAAACTATATGGCCCCACAGGAATAGGTGTTTTGTATGGGAAAGAAAAATGGTTAAATTCAATCCCTCCTTATAAAACGGGTGGAGAGATGATAAAGAAAGTTAGTTTCGAGAAAACTACTTTTAATGAATTGCCTTTTAAGTTCGAGGCAGGAACTCCTAATTATACCTCAGCAATTGGTTTAGCTGCAGCTATTAATTATATCGATAATATCGGATTAGATAATATTGCTTTATACGAAAAAGAATTACTTGATTATGCAACTCAGAAATTGGGTTCGATAAAAGGGTTAAACATTATAGGTACAGCCGACAATAAAGTAAGTGTTTTTTCTTTTGACCTCGAAAACATTCATCATTATGATGCAGGAATGATTATTGATAAAATGGGAATTGCTGTTCGAACAGGACATCATTGTGCCGAACCTTTAATGAATAGATTTAATGTAGAAGGAACGATTCGGGCATCTTTTTCGTTTTACAATACAAAAGAAGAAATTGATAAATTATACGATGCTATTTTAACAGTACAACAAATGTTTGCTTAATATTTTTACAAAATGACTTTAAACGAAAGACAAGACGAAATAATAGAAGAGTTTTCGATTTACGACGACTGGATGGATAAATACAATTATTTAATAGAGTTAAGTAAAGATTTACCCGATCTTGATCCTAAATACAAAGTACAAGAAAACTTAATTGAAGGATGTCAGTCGAAAGTTTGGTTGCAAGCTAACCTTGATGGAGACATCATTCGTTTTTCGGCCGATAGCGATGCTATAATAACAAAAGGTATTGCAGCTCTTTTAGTTCGTGTATTCGACAAACTAAAACCAGTCGAAATTTTAAATGGCGATTTATATTTCCTTGATAAAATTGGATTACAACAAAATTTGTCGCCAACACGCTCGAATGGTTTATTAGCAATGGTGAAACAAATAAAACTATATGCTATGGCTTACAATGTTAAAATGGGAAACTAAAGATAGAAGGAGGTAAATTATGAATCCTGAAGAAAGAATGCAACTTGAAGCTGAAATAGTAAAGACGCTTAAATTAATTTTTGATCCTGAAATTCCTGTTAATATTTATGATTTGGGATTAATTTATGCTATCGATATTGATGATGATAAGAATGTAGAAATAAAAATGACATTAACAGCTCCTAATTGCCCTATGGCAGATCAGTTGTTAGATGAGGTTTTTCGAAAAACAAATATGATTGAGGGGGTAAAAAAATCAAAAGTTAATCTTGTTTTTGATCCTCCTTGGGATAAAAGTTTAATGAGCGAAGAAGCAATGCTTGATTTAGGCTTATTATAATTTAAAACGATGCGAAAGCCAATATCAGAAAATATAAAAACTTGGGCTCAAGAAATAGGTTTTTCAGATATTGGCTTTTCTAATATAACTCATCTCGAAAAACAGTCAGATCATTTAAAGCAGTGGTTAAATAAGAATTTTCATGGCGAAATGTCGTACATGGAAAATCATTTTGAAAAACGAACTAATCCTGCTAAGTTGGTCGATGGAGCAAAAACAGTTATCTCTGTTTTATTAAATTACTATCCCGAAAAAAAACAATCTGCTAACACATATAAAATTTCGAAATATGCATATGGTAAAGATTATCATTATGTATTAAAAGATAAATTACACAAATTATTAGAGCAAATACAGTTAGAATTTCCAGAAACAACAGGACGAGCTTTTGTCGATTCAGCACCAGTTATGGATAAAGCTTGGGCTGTTAAAGCAGGTCTTGGATGGCAAGCAAAAAATTCGAACGTAATATCAAGAAAATTTGGTTCGTTTGTTTTTATCGGAGAGCTAATTATTGATTTAGATTTAAGTTCTGAAATTCCCGATAGGCAAGACATGAAAAATTATTGTGGCAATTGTACCCGATGTATTGATGCTTGTCCTACCAATGCGCTAACTCCTTATACTGTTGATGCCAGAAAATGTATTTCGTATTTAACTATTGAAAAAAAGGGGGATTTACCTTCGAATATGCAGGGTAAATGGAGTAATTGGATTTTTGGTTGTGATATTTGTCAGGATGTTTGTCCGTGGAATTCGAAATTAACTCCTCATAACGAAAAAGACTTCATTATTTCAGATCTACTTCAAAATATGAATAAAGCCGATTGGCAGAACATGGATAAAGCTTTTTTCAAAAAAACATTTAAAAACACAGCTTTAGAGCGAACAAAATTCGAAGGACTAAAGCGTAATATTGAGTTTTTAAATAATAAAAAAATGGTTGTCAAATAAATCAACAACCATTCTTTTCAATATTTTGATCTTGTTTATATCGAAACAACTTCTTTTACTTCTGGTATTTGTTTCTTAACAGCTTGTTCTACTCCATTTTTTAGAGTCTGTAAGCTATATGGGCACGATCCACATGCACCTAACAGTTGTACTTTTACAACCATATCATCAGTTAATTCGATATATTGAATATCTCCTCCATCAGCAACTAAATATGGTCTAACCATTTCAATTGTTTCTTTGATTCTTTTTTCAAAATCTTGTTTTACAGATGCGTCCATTTTCTCTTAATTTTTGTTATTTGGTTTTTATTTCAACTTTCTTTGTTGGTTCTATATTCGAATTACGATTTTCGGTAGCTTTAATAACGGCTGCAGCCAAATCTTTAAATGCATTTCCTAATACCGATTTATCATCATCAGCTACAGGTTTTCCTGCGTCACCTCCTTCTCGTATCCCTTGTACAATAGGGATTTGTCCAAGTAAAGAAATATTTTCTTTTTCTGCAAGCTTTTTACAACCATCTTTCCCGAAAATATAATATTTGTTATCAGGTAATTCTTCAGGTGTAAACCACGCCATATTCTCGATTAAACCTAAAATAGGAACATTGATGTGCTTACCTGTAAACATTTTAATTCCTTTTATTGCATCAGCAAGAGCTACATCTTGTGGTGTACTTACAATTACAGCTCCGGTTACTGCTAATTCCTGAACTAACGTTAAATGAATATCACTTGTTCCTGGAGGTAAATCAAACAATAAATAATCTAATTCGCCCCAATCGCCTTGGTGAATTAATTGTTTTAATGCACTAGTAGCCATAGCTCCTCTCCAAACAAGAGCATCTTCTGGATTAATAAAAAGCCCGATTGACAATACTTTAACTCCAAAACTTTCTAGTGGAGTAATAATATCAACCTCATTTACTTTTTCTACTTTAGGGCGTTTCCCTTCGAGGTTAAACATTTTAGGCATTGATGGACCATATATGTCGGCATCAATTAAACCTACTTTAGCTCCTGTTTTTGCTAAAGCTATTGCTAGGTTTGTAGCTATTGTTGATTTCCCTACTCCACCTTTTCCTGAAGCAACAGCGATAATATTTTTTACATTTTTCATTATTTCTGCAGTGTTATTTTCTTGCTGATTTTTTTTCTGAGGTGCTGCAACTTTTATGTTTCCATTAAAGTCAAGTTCTTTTCCAAACTTATTCTCTAATATTTGAATACAAACTTTTGGCATTGATCCCATAAAAGGCTCATTTGCGCGCTTAAAATTTAAAGTAAATCCAGCTTTTGATCCTTTTATCCATATATTATCGACCATACCCATAGAAACTATATCTTGAGCTGTTTCTGGATGCTTTACTGCCTTTAAAGCATCTAAAACTTGTTGTTCTGAATATGCCATACTTATATTATTTTTATTTAATTTAAATTAAGACAGCAAAGGTAATTATTAATTTGTAAAACTTTGCAAATTAATTGTATAAAATATCTTTTAGTAACCTGAATAGATAAAAGTTATGCTATTGGTATAAAGAAAAAAACTTAATTAAATGATCTATACAGATTAGATTATTTTATTGATTTCTTATTCTTTTCTTGAATTTATCCAAATTTGAAATTCGATAAATTCATCTAATATCTTTACTGTAGATGCAATTAAGATCGTTTGTTTATTATTATAATAAGTTTATACTCACGATATGTCAACAAACAATAGCTTGCAAACAACAAGCTAAAAGTTTCAATTAACTGGCGAAAACTCTTTCGAAACGTCCAATAGGGTGTCAAATAACAACCAATAAGGCGTCGATTAACAGACTAAAGGGTGTTAACCGACTAGTAAAAGTTCATATAAAACGCCCAATAGGTCGTCAATTAACAGCTGACAGGGTGTCGAATAACAGGCTAAAGGTAGTTAACTAACAGGAAAGAACCTGTCCGAGACAACCTAAAGGGCGTCTCGAACGGACAAAAGGGTGTCGATCGACACCCTAAAGTTTCTTGTTTTCAGATATTAAGTGAAATTCATTGTGTTTTATGTTTTGCGATTTTGAAAATATCAAATTCAAAGACAAGATTTTTTAGCATAAAAACTCTATGAAATATGTTTTTCGGGAGTAGATATTTGTTGTTTGTCGAAACGATTGTGTTTGTTTAATGTCTTTTCATATTTTGTGTTAATTCAAATTTAATGTCTAATTTTAATTTAACCTACTATGAAAAAAAAGCTATTATGTTTAATGTTTGCTCTAGCTTGGATATTTACAAGCTATACAGCAAGCAGTCAAGATTGGCTAATGTTAAACGGACAACAGTCGTCTGTTGATACAAAAGTTGATCTATTGAGATCAAATGCTCAACAAGTTGATTTAGAATTTTCTTTTGAAGCCTATTCAATGAAAAAAGTAACAACTTTTAGAGGAGAGTCTTATATTATCGACATCCCAAATTGTTATACTATACAAGAAAAAGGAGCTCCTGATCTGCCTAAAATAACTAAAGCTATTGCTATTCCAAATATCTCAGGAATGGAATTAAAAGTTACGGCAGATAAGTATATTGAAATATGTGATGTAGATATTGCCCCTTCGAAAGGAGCTATCTCTAGAAATATAAATCCAAATACAGTGCCTTTTGAGTATGGCGAAGTATATGCTAAAGATGAGTTTTATCCTGGCAAAATAGCTAAGCTAAGTGACACGTATAAAATTAGAAATGTAGATGGACAAAATATATTAATCTATCCAGTACAGTACAATCCAGTTACACAAAAACTTAGAATTTACACAAACATTAAGGTTGAGATGGTTGCTAAAAATACTGTTCGAAGTATGGGTAATCCAAATGTAGTAAATGATGAGATTTTCGAGAATGTATTATCGAACCATTTTATAAACTATACTCCAGCAAAAAGAACTGCTTTAGCTGAGACAACTAAGAAAATGTTAATTGTAGCTTATTCTAATTTTATGGATGAAATGCAAAGTTTTGTTGCTTGGAAACAATCTATAGGTTATACTGTAAGTTTGGTTAACTATTCAACAATAGGAAGTGCTGCAGCATTAAAAACTTATGTTCAGAATCATTACAATAACAACGGAACAAGTTATTTATTATTAGTTGGAGATCATGCTCAGGTTAGTAGTTCAAGTACTTCTGCCGGCCCTTCGGATAACAATTATGGTTATACTTCAGGTAACGATCATTATTTGGATATGTTTGTAGGTCGTTTTTCAGGTGAAAATGATGCCCAAATTGCTACTCAAGTACAAAGAACTATATATTACGAACAAAATGTAAGTGCTAGTGATACTTGGTTCAGAAATACATTAGGAATTGCATCGAGCGAAGGTGGTCCTTCTACAGGAGATGATGGTGAGTCAGATGCTCAACATATGGATAATATTTTAACTGATTTATCAGGATATGGTTATACTACTCATAAACAATATCAGAGCGGAGGAACAGTAGCAGGCATAGCTAATCGTGTTAACACTGGTGTTGGTTTTATTAATTACATAGGACATGGTAGTACTACAAGTTGGGCAGCTCCTGCTTTTTCTAGCTCACATGTAAATGCATTAACTAATAATAATAAATTGCCTTTCATTATTTCTGTAGCATGTGTAAATGGAAACTTTACAGGAAGTACTTGTTTCTGCGAAGCTTGGATGAGAGCAAAGAACGGAAATGCTCCTACAGGAGCAATAGCTATTTGTGGATCTACAATAAATCAATCATGGGCAAGTCCAATGTGTGCTCAGGATAAGATGGTTGACTTGATGGTTGCAAACACATACAAAAATTATGGAGGTATGTTTGTTAATGGATTATTCCAAATGATACAGGAATATAATGCTAATGGAATAAGAATGGCTGATACTTGGACTGTTTTTGGAGATCCTTCTTTACAAATGCGTACTCCTGGAAATACAGATGGACCTAGCACAGATACAATACCTAAACCTCCTATTGCTAATTTTAGTGCATCAGCTAATTTAGTTGCAGTTGGGGGATCGGTAAATTTCACAAACACATCAAGCTACAATCCAACTAGTTATTTTTGGACATTCGAGGGTGGAACTCCTGCAACTAGTACTGATCAAAATCCAAGTGTTACTTATAACACAATTGGAACATATGATGTAACTTTAATTGCAACAAATGCTCAAGGTACTGACACAATTATAAAACCAAATCACATAAATGTACAACAAGCTATAATACAATATTGCTCTTCGAAAGGAAATAATTCAAGTTATGAGTGGATTGATTATGTAGCATTATCAAATATGGCTAATACAACTGCAAGTAATAATGGATATGGTGATTTCACAACTAAGAAAGCAAATATAAAAAGAGGTTCTAATCAAACAATTTATGTAAGTTGTGGTTTTAAAGGATCCAGTTATAACGAGTATTGGAAAGTGTGGATTGATTGGAATAAAGATGGTACTTTCGAATCGAATGAGTTAGTTGCTAGTGGATCTTCAAGTAGCTCAGGAAATTTATCATATAACTTTACAGTTCCTGCTAATGCAGCTCTTGGCGAAACAAGAATGCGAGTTAGTATGAAATATAATTCAGCTCCTACAGCTTGTGAAACTTTTACTTATGGCGAAGTTGAAGATTATACAGTAAATGTAACAGCAACCAGAGAAAAAGCAACAGTTTTAGATATTAATGCCGAGCCTTTAGGAAATGAACTTCCTATGTTGGTTAATGTATTCCCTAATCCTGCTAATGATCAAATAAGTGTACAACTTAACAGTGGCGAAAGAGTTGGGGAAATAAGCATTTATGACATGTCCGGTAAAGTAGTTAAAGTTGATCAAATTAATGGTTCAGAAAAAACAATGTCTATATCTGAACTTCCTAAAGGAATCTACTTTATTTCTATTGAGGATGAAAGAACTCCTTTAGTTAAAAGATTTGTTAAAAAATAAATTTATTATTTATTAAATAAACATTGCTGTTTTTTAATTTGAGTTTTTCAATTCAAACAATAAGGTTACCTCAAAACTGAGGTAACCTTTTCGTCTGTTTATAAATTTGTTGATTTACCGCTATTTATATTTTTTACCTAAGAAGAGTAAGTTTCTTGTTCCTCGTTTCTATAAATCCCAATTTCTCTCACGACTTACGAATAACTTTCATTATTTTAGTCTTAGACGCGACGAAAAAACAAAAGATCGTCTAGTTACATTACAACTTCTTTAGCAATAGATAAGGTAAAAAAACATTTTTATCACTCATTTTGATGTTTTTTGGGTGTTTTATAGATTTTTAGTTTGATTAATAAAAACTAGATCAAATATAGACTTTTAAATAAAATACATTAATTTATTTAAGCTTAATTTTTAATTTATACATTTACAAAAACTTCTTTTAGTCTGAGAGGTATAGTTTAAATAAAACAGAATGAATATATTGAAG
>JAKSCO010000174.1 GCA_022360575.1 Bacteroidales bacterium
AATTTTTAATCTCTGTACTTGATACTCATATCTTACTACTTATGTCTTGATACTTGTATCTATTGTCTTATATCTAATATCTTGTGTCTTAACACTGAATCTATCTTATAAGCAAAACCAACCCGTTTGGGTTGGCTGTTTATTCTTTTTGTTAGGTTGTTTTAGGTTATTACACTTACTCCCCTAATATTTTTTTCCTTTTTTCATCAGGAACAAGGTAAGAGATATAAAAGCCCCAAATAGACCAAATAGAAGAGATAATAACAATTCCCAAGAAAAACAAAAAAGGGAAATATCCTATATCACGGGTTTTTACAATAGCTCTTTCATCTATCCTTATATTTCTAAGCACAGCATATTCGCTATGTGTAAATGATTGGTACTTGACCTCTTTATTTATAATATTATTAACCCCATAGTTTTTAATGTCTTCAATCGCGTAACATTTGTACTTATTATCAGAATTATTAAATGTAATCTCGTAATAATCATTATATCCACGAGAAGGAGATTTTAGTGCAATATTGTACTCTCTTTTTAACTCAATGGCAGTAATAATTGCGTTCCCTTCTTCAACAGTATCTAAAATTGAAGTTGGTCTAAAGAAAAACGAAAGCAATGCGAACACAACAATCAAAACAATTCCATAAGACGATTTTTTAATAAGTATTTTTTTCATTTAATAAACGATATTTTCATTATCTAAATGGTTTTTCACATCTTCTATTGCTTTGTTTAGTTCATCCACTTTAGATTGTGTGATTTTATTTGATAATGCCTGATTTGCAATCATTAACTTCCAATTATTATAAAATGTTCCGAACCAATTTTGTTTCGTTACTAACCCAACGATAGAGTTTGCATTTGCTTTTGTTATATCAAATGTATTTAAATAATCCCAAGCTACAAAAAAATCTTCAGGTACATCAAGAGTCTGCATTGCCCATGTTTTAAAATCATCGTTATCAAAAACAGGGTCGGCGACTTCTTTTAATAATGCTA
This sequence comes from Bacteroidales bacterium, assembly GCA_022360575.1. Taxonomy (GTDB): domain Bacteria; phylum Bacteroidota; class Bacteroidia; order Bacteroidales; family UBA12077; genus UBA12077. The sequence continues at coordinate 1,003 of JAKSCO010000174.1, forward strand.
ATGTTGCTAAGACTTTACTACCTTGAGTGATTACTAGTTGTCGGCTTGCATTATAAATATTTATTGCAGATATAATATATTTAGCAACATTGGCTTTTAATTTTGACTGTTCATGATTTAAGAGGTAAACCAAACAAAAAGCTGGCATTGCAATAACAGGCTTTGTATCTTGGGGGACGAACTCAAAATTACGCCCAAAACGAACATTAATAATATCATTAGGTCTAACTTTTTTTGTTCCGTTTACCAAATTCAAACTGTATTTATCAAGATTTAATGATACTTCCGAACCCCCTACATAATCCCAATTATAAAAATAATACGGTGTAGTATTTTTTATTATCATATTATTAGGGAATAATGTAAGATCAGGATATCTCCCTTTTTTTAATTCTTCACTATAGGCTATTGTAAACAAATTAGTCAGTTCTTTTATCCATTCAGAGTAATTTGATTTTCCATTAAAATCATCCATTCCTGAACTTAATACTTCAAATAAACTTCTTTCTCTCTTATCAGTAAGTTGTCCCATAATTCCCCGTTTAACACGGTTGTTAAATATTGCATTAATTGCAGCTTTGGCTGCATCTTTTTCTCCTAAAGAATAAGAAGAACGCAATAAGTTTAAAACCATATCTTCATAGTTCTCTGGCAAAAATGATTTATTTGCAAATTCCAGTAAGAGTTTTTTGCGTTCTATTGATGTTAATTTTTCATATATACAATAAGAATAATTATATAACTCATCTATTGCATCTGACTCTTTATTGCTTGCTATTAATTTTGAAACCTTATTGTATTCTGTCGAAAAGTCACTTTTATTAATGTAAGTCTCAAAAATACTTGATTCTTTTTTTCTTATAAGCAAATATAAATCAGTGCCGAAATTGTACTTATTCTTCAAATGATTATATTCTGTTTTTTTGTAAGATAAATTTAAGTTATAATAATCATACCTATTTTTTTCTTTATTCAGATATAATTCTACAAAAAAATCGGGGGTTTTATTTTTCCCTGAAATATATCGTCCATTAGAACCGATAAATATTTTATTCTTATTTGAAGCTTTTGCACATCTCAATTTTCCTATAACGTCAGTAATTAAGTCATTTTCTGTTTTCATCTCCCCCTCTTCCTCTTTCTGGAACATGTACAATCCGGCTTTGGGATTGTGAATATTTTTCCATTGCCAAGCGTGGAGTCGCGTTCCGTTGTTGTAGTCCATTAGGTTGTCCGAAGTTTTCTCGGGCATCGTATATTGGCTGTTCGAGCTAAAGGTGTGCCACAGCCGAAAAGCTCCGTGCCCCAGCTCGTGGGCTATAAGCTGGGCTGCTTTGCTATTGCTTACCGAGTGTATAAATGCATATTGCTCTTTTAGGGGCATGTATCCTGCCAATCCCGATTTCGACGATATGCCATTAAGCAAAAATACATAGTAGGTGTTTTTATCGCGCCCAC
>JAKSCO010000120.1 GCA_022360575.1 Bacteroidales bacterium
AGGTAATATTTGCCCGAACATAAATCGGCTGTATCATTATCAACATATACAGTTGAGAAATCTCTATCTCTACTCCAAACATAAGAAACATATGGAGGCATTCCTCCAATAGCTGTAGCAATTACATTTGCATCACAAGTATTATAACACAATGTTGCAAGTCCGGTTATAGACAAGTTATACTCGGTAATCGCAGGAGGATCTGTATGTCCGCCCGGATATCCATTAATATTTAAATTAATTGAAGTGTCTTGATATACAACAGTCTCTAACTGCGAATTGCTGTTGTTATCAATAAATCGAATAACAGCAGAATCTAATGTTCCAGTAGATCCAAGACTCAATGTATCTGTTATCATTATTCTCCAGTTTCCATTGGCTGGATCTTGTCCGTGTAATTTTCGTTTCCAATCATCTTCAAAACGATACCTTCCTGAAGTCATATGACATGGACTAACTATTGGTAATGATAATGAGTCGTTATAAAATTCGCAACTAATATCACGTAAATTAGAAGTCCCTATAAGATTACAAATTCTTTTCAATTCAACAATAGAATCTAAAGGAGAAACTAAATAAAATCCGAGTAAAGCAACAAAATGATGATTTGATACTTTTAAGGCAACATCAATGTGGGTTGATGTTGAATCAATTAAAAATGGTGTTGATTTTCCTATTGTAACATTAAATTCAGAAGCATAAATTATTTTAACCGTATCGGTACTTTCTATACAAGCTCCATTTCCTAATGCATGTAAAACCAACTGTACTGTATCAACTTCGTTTAGAGGATCCGGAGTATATTCTGGATCGATAATATTTACATTATTTAATGTACCATTTCCTACAAGAATCTCCCAAGTTACTCCACTACTCTCGGAAGTATCTGCATTTTGCACATGATAAGCAGTATTATGACACAAGGCAGTATCGTTACCTGCATTAGCTGTAGGTGCAGGATCTATATTAACAATTACAGTATCAGAATAAGCTGTAGGAAAATTTAAAGTAGGAATTGCTTTTCGATTATAATAAGTTCTTTCGGTAAGA
>JAKSCO010000053.1 GCA_022360575.1 Bacteroidales bacterium
ATGTGGATTTAAATCATCTACCTTTTTAATTATTGTAGATAAAACTCGCCGATTACAGGATAGTGGTCGGAGAGTTTTACTTTGGGTATTTGAAAGCTAGAACATTGAATTTTATCATTGTAAAGAATGTAATCGATTCTGAAGGATGGAAATTTACCTAAATAAGTATTTCCGAACCCTCTACCAGCCTCTTTAAAAGAATCTTTCAAGTTTTTACTGATGGTATGATAAGTATAGGATATGGGAGCATCGTTAAAATCACCACAAATAAATACAGGATGAGGTGATTGGTTGATATATTTCGAAACAATCTTTGCTTGTCCGGCTCTTTTTATGAAAGCATCGCGTAGGCGGAACGATATATCTTTGATTTCTTTCATTCGTTCATCTTCGTTTAAAACTTTACTATTACTGATAAATGAATAATTTTTTCGGTTAAAACGAATCGATTGTAGGTGGTTGTTAAATAAACGAATGGTGTCTTTGTTAATTAAAATATCGGTATAGATACTCAAATTTGTAGAGTTTTTAAATTTTATTGTTCCTTTTTTTACGATGGGATATTTGCTATAGGTTGCTATTCCGTAGTTTCCCTTTCTATTTCGTATGGAATAATCGATATGAAAATAATATTTACTGCTTAATAATTTAGATATGCTATTTTCGCTAAGTAAGTTGTTATTTTTAGTGTAAAATTCTTGAAAGCAAATAATATCAGGATTTTCTTGATTGATGTATTCAAAAATTTCGCGGGCAGTGTTTTTACTTTCTTTTTGCCAATCGTATAAATCAAATAAGCGAACATTATACGATAATATCTTAAATGTTTGCTCTGTAAATTCTTTTGCTGATTTTTTTAAAGGTATTTGTATAAAAGAACTTATGTAATTCCATCCTAATAGGATAATAATAAGTGGAATGATAAAAAATCTTTTCTTTTTAATTATCCAGAATATGACAAAAGAAATATTTATAAAAAGTAAAATAGGATAAGCTAAGCCAAAGAAAGAAAATAACCATACTTTTTCAGGGTTTATGTATATCGATAAATAAGAGATGCATAAACTTATTATTAAAACATAGTTGATGTAGCGAAGAAGCTTATATATTACTTTTTTCAAAATAAATAGGAGACTATATTATAACTCTAAAATAAAATTATTTGTTAATAATTTCAAGTGATTTGAGTAATTGCATTTAATAACTCACTTGCTATTTTTAAACAGAATTTCTTTTTCGGCTTTACTTAAGCTATCGTATCCCGATTTGGCAACTTTGTCAAGAATTGCATCAATTTCTTTTTGTGTTGCAGCTTTGTTTTTATTGTATTCGAAATCGTTAGCTGGGCGCTTATAAGTAACTTTAAATTTTTGGCGAGGTTTAAAAGCAGAAAAAACTTTATCCATAAAGTGATCAAAACCACGACTTATGTTTCTTCCTTTTTTCATTTGCGAAACATATAAATAACCAAATAAAGCACCTCCTAAGTGAGCAATGTGTCCACCAGAATTATCAGATGCAATCCCTAGGATATCAATAATTATTGTAAATAGAGCAATGTATTTTAGCTTAACAGATCCTATAAACATGAGTTGTATCTCGCGATTGGGGGCATATGTGGTAACAGCAATAACAATAGCTATAACAGATGCGGAAGCTCCCAAAGCATACGATTCAGGTAGTACATTACTAAAAGCAGGAAGTAAATTAAAAGCAATAATGTATAAAGCAGCACCACTTAATCCTCCCAATAAATAAACGCTAAGTAGTTTTTTTTCGTCGAAATAATTCAAAAAGAATAAACCAAACCAATAAAGCCAAAGCATATTAAAGAGAATGTGTAAAAATTCTTTGTGTAAAAACATGTACGAAAAAATGGTCCATGGCTTGTAGAGTAGCTTGTGTAAATCTGCAGGAACTGACAGTATACTTACCAACGAGAAATCAGAAGATATAGATAACAGAAGATAAACAACACCCAATAATTTAACTGCCAAAAAGACAGCTAAATTTATGTAGATTAATTTCGTTAGCGAGCTTCCCGCTTTAAATGAACCTAAATTTATGTAGATTAATTTCGTTAGCGAGCTTCCCGCTTTAAATGAACTTTTTATTTCGTTATAGATGCTCATAAAAATGAACGATTTTAAATGTTAATAAAAGTTGGAACGTTTACTACCCCAATATTTAATCAAAATGAAACCAAATAACATGCCTCCGAGGTGAGCAAAATGGGCAATATTACTGCCTGGTTGCGTTAGTCCTAGCCATAATTCTAACCCTCCGTATAATATTACGAACCATTTTGCTTTTATAGGTATGGGAGGGAATAAAAGCATTAGCTCGGTATTTGGGAAAAGCATACCAAATGCTAGCAAAACACCAAAAACAGCACCTGAAGCACCAACAGTTGGGATATTCATTTTAATATCCATTAATTCTTTGGCAAATTGCTGAGCTTGGGCTATGTACATTGTTGAATCAGGATTTGAGTACCACGCATCGATTAGTTTATGATACACCTGAGAATAATATTCTGGAAAATGTTCTTTCACAAGTATGGCAAATGCATCGGGTGAAGGAGTATTTATAAATGCTTGTATATCATGGTATATTCCGGTCATTTGCAAATGAATTACAAATGTGTGCAAAGCAGCTGCCCCTAAGCCTGTAATGATATAGTATATAAAAAAACGCTTACTGCCCCACACAGATTCTAGCACTCTACCAAACATCCATAATGCAAACATATTAAAGAACAAGTGCATAATTCCACCATGCATAAATAAGTGTGTTACAAGCTGAAAAGGTTTAAAAAAATCAGACCTAAAGTAATGTAATCCGAGTATTTGACTAAGTCGTATACCAAAAACATTTCCAACAACCCATGTGGCTAAAAACATGATAACATTAATGATAATCAGGTTTTTTACAACGGGAGGTATGTCGTTAAATCGAGTATTCATTGTTTTGTGTTTTTAATTAAAACGTTTTTCTACTTCGTCGGTTTTAATGATACTAACAATTAATTTGCCAAAAGGTGAATAATTCGGATTTTGGCAGGCAAATAGTAAATCAACTAGCTCTCTCATTTCTTCGTGAGCCAAATTTTGATTTGAACTTATGGATGAAGCCTTGGCAAGTGCTTGTGCTACCTTTACTTTGACCTCTGTTTTGGCATCTATTTCGCCATGTAAAAATTCATGAAGAAATTTATCAATAATTTGTTCAGGTTCTTGGTTTGTCGCATCGGCAGGCATGCCATTAACAACAATAGAATTACCTCCAAAATCCTCAATTTCAAACCCCATGATCTTTAAATCATCTTTAATTTCTATGATTAGAGCATGTTCTTTGGGATCTAGTTCAATATTCTTGGGGTATAGTGTTTTTTGCGACGGAATAGATTCTGTTGATAAGCTAATCATAAAGTTATCGAACAAAATACGCTCGTGTGCTCTTTTCTGATCCACAACCATTAAACCTGATTTTACAGGAGTTAATATGTATTTTCGTTTAAACTGCTGCCGTTACCGTCTCCCCGCTGGAAGTTGGAGAGAGTCAGGTCCGGAGTGAGC
>JAKSCO010000302.1 GCA_022360575.1 Bacteroidales bacterium
GGGGCAGTCTCTACTTCTAGGATATTTGGATGGGTGTTAAATTTTCGAATCACTAGTAAATTTAAATTGTCCTTTTATATCCCAATTTTTAGTAGTTCTGTTCCATTTGTATTCTGTCTTTTCTGTCATGTAACCTTTCTGATTATATAAAGCAGATATTTTATTAAAATAAATCCAGTTGTTTGTTTTATTGTCATATTTCTGTTCGATAAATTCGGTCTGATTTCCTTTCTTATCGTACTTCATATTGTGCATTATAGCTTTAATCCAATCTTTCTTACTGTAATTCCAAGTATGTCTTATTTCTAAAGTTTTATCTCCATGCCAGTTGTATTCCATAATGTATTTCCCATCAGTTCTCCAGTTTTGATTTGCCCACGATTCGGTAATTACTTTCGAAGGAGGAATGTTTTCTGCATCAAAAAACATCTGAAATTTCTTGTAGTTATCCCATTGGTTTGTAACACCATTAAATAAACTGATAATTATTGTGTTTTCATTTCCCGAATTGTTATAATTAATAAGATATTTCATGATATTAAACCATTTATTGGTTGGGTATTTCCATTCCTGAAAAAGAATTTCTTCTCTTTTCCCTCTTTTGTAGGTAGATGTTTTTTGTTTAGCATTAACCCAATTGTTGTTGATGGTATCCCATTCTTGGATTATTTCAGATATCTCATCTCCTTTATTGTTGTATGAGTAATTTGCTCTCAAATAGTTTTGCCATTGATTGTTGGTTCTGATTTGAACAAAGTTTTCGATAGGCAGATTGTTTTCAAATTTCCTGATTTCTCTCTGAAAATATTCCCACCCTTTAGTTTGTTCGTTTAATCTGAAAGTGTATAGAGTATCAGCCTCAGCCCAGTTTATAGAGGTTTCATTATCGTTGGTAATTTCTGATTTAGGCTGAGATTTGATGTTAAAACAAGATAAAGATATTAACATCAATCCTAGAGTTATTTTATTTAATGTTTTCATGATATAAGTTTTATGGTTTGATATCCTTTTGTTTGTATTGTTAAGATAAATAAAATATGAAATACCCTATTGATTTAATTTGGATAGTTGTTTTATCTGATTTATTTATCAAATTTAGAATCGTATTTTCATGGAGTGTAAATCTTTTGTTTTGTTCTTTTTAAAAAGATTTATGGATTTTTTTATGAGTTGTAATTTTGTAAAACCTTGATTAGTAACAAAAAAATAACGTGTAATTAATAAATAAGTTATTTAATAATTATAGATTTGCACAAAAACAATAAGAGTATGTTGACAGTAAAGACAATAGAGCAGGAGAAAGTCGTTTCGTTTGATAATACTCATAGGTTGAGTATTGCAAATGCGCAAAGCTTAGAGGAGGAGTTGTTGTCGTTTGTAATGCAAAGCAAATCAAATTTGACAGTTGATTTTTCGGGAGTGAATTTTATTGATAGTTATGGTTTTGATATCTTCAAGAATGTATCGAAAAAATTAACAGAAAATAAGATACATTTTAATTTCATAAATCTTTCTGACGAGTTAAAAGAGTTGGTCGAATTATTAAAACTAGAAACGGTTTTTTATTTAAATTAAGTTTCTACAATTTAAATCTTTATTACTTTAATGAGTATTTAATTTTGTTTATACTCATCTAACTGTTTTGATATCTCAACAGCTTCGTTGATTACATGAATAGGATAGTCATTTATCTCAAGAATTCGTATTGCATTTCTGGTTTTAAGTTTTCCGCGTTTTAGCTTATAATCGAAATCTACATTTCGGAGATTATAGGATTTGGGTAGATATAAAAAAAGCTGTCCTTTTAAGACAGCTTTGCAATGTATCTGGTGTTGTTATACAGCAATATCTCCAATTAATGTTGCTGATGTACAGTCGACAATTTCGACAAAAACATAATCCCCAACTTTGTAATTGTGTTTAGGGAAAACAACAACTTTGTTCTGAGAATTTCTTCCAAACAAATGATCTTTCGATTTTTTAGAAACACCTTCGACTAAAACTTCGAAAGTTTTTCCTAAGTCATCTTTTTTGCTTTTCTCTGACAACTTATTTTGTAAGTCAATAATTTCAGTTAATCGAGCTGATTTAACAGAATTAGGAACGTCATCTTTTAAATGGCGCGAAGCATAAGTTTTAGGTCTTTCCGAATATTTAAACATATAGGCAATGTCGTAGTTTACCCATTCCATTAAACTTAAAGTATCTTTATGATCGTCATCTGTTTCTCCCGGGAATCCTGTCATTATATCGGTTGATATAGCACAGTCGGGTAATATCTTTTTAATTGCATTTATTCTGCCTTCGTACCATTCGCGAGTATATTTTCGATTCATTTTTTCTAATACTCGGGTACTTCCCGATTGAGCAGGTAAATGTATGTGGTTACATATATTGTTGTACATGGCCATTGTATACAACACATCGTCCGACATATCTTTAGGGTGCGAAGTAGAAAAACGAACTCGTAGTTGAGGGTTTACTTTCGCAACCATCTCTAAAAGTTGATTAAATTTAACTGTTTCGTTTCCTTTATTCCATATATACGAATCAACATTTTGTCCTAATAAAGTAACTTCTTTATATCCTTTTGCAAATAAGTCTTCAACTTCGCGAACAATCGATTGTGGATCGCGGCTTCGTTCGCCTCCTCTAACATAAGGAACAATACAATACGAGCACATATTGTTACATCCTCGCATAATCGAAACAAAAGCCGAAATACGATTTTTATCTAATCTAACAGGACTAATATCAGCATATGTTTCTTCTTTCGATAATAAAACATTAATCGCTTTGTGTCCCGATTCGATGGTTTCTAATAAATTAGGTAGATCTCTGTATGCATCTGGACCAACCACCAAGTCAACAATTTTTTCTTCTTCTAAAAGTTTCTCTTTTAATCGTTCGGCCATACACCCAATTACACCTACAATAGTTTCGGGTTTTTTCTTTTTAATCTGCTTAAATACATCTAAACGCCCCCATACACGTTGTTCTGCATTCTCACGTATCGAGCATGTGTTTACAAGAATTGTATCAGCATTATTAATATCTTCGGTTACTTCATACCCTTTATTTTCTAATATTGAAACGACAATCTCGCTATCAGAAACATTCATTTGGCATCCGTATGTTTCAATATATAATTTCAGTTTTGTAGAATCTGTCATTTTTATGTATTTAACGATAAAATATATCTGCAAATTTATTAAAATTTACATGAAACAACTTATGACTGAGGATAAAAATTATAAAAACAAGGTCGATTCAATAACACAATAAATGATTTGACCTTAATGTATTCAGTACTTCTGAAACATGATCTAATCTTTTAAAATATAAAGCATTTTGTTATTTTTGTACATTAAAATTAATCTCAAGTCAAATACAAAATACAATTTCATATGTCAGGTCATAGTAAATGGTCAACTATCAAACGAAAAAAGGGTGCTGCTGATGCAAAACGCTCGAAAATGTTTTCTAAAATAGTTAAAGAAATAACAATTGCAGTAAAAGAAGGAGGTTCCGATCCTGAGGCAAATCCTCGTTTACGTTTAGCTGTAAATAATGCTAAGGGTGTTAATATGCCTAAAGATAATATCGAAAGAGCAATATCTAAAGCTGACAAAGAAGGAGATAATCTTGAAGAGATGACATTTGAAGGATATGCTCCCAATGGAGTAGCTGTTTTTGTCGATTGTTTAACTGACAATAAAAACAGAACAGTAGCCCGAGTTAGAGCTATATTTACAAAATACAATGGTAGCTTGGGAACAAATGGGTCTCTCTCGTTTCTTTTCGAAACCAAAGGAGTATTTACTATATCTGCTACCGAGAATATTGATATGGACGAGTTTGAATTAGAAATTATTGATTCGGGTGCCGAGGATATCGAAATAGAAGAGGGTATTATTACTATTACTTCGGCTAAAGAAGATTTCGGGAATGTACAAAAGAAACTCGATTCGATGGGAATCGAAATGGAAAATGCAGGTCTGCAGCGAATTCCTAATGATACAAAAAGTTTAGATGTAGATACATCTCTAAAAATAATGAAAATGATAGATGCCTTTGAAGAGGATGATGATGTACAGAATGTTTATCACAGTCTGGAAATTACAGATGAAGTGATTGCTGCTATGGAGTAAAATATTTTCTAAAATACGACTGTTTCAATTAAAGATCTGGAGTGGTCGTATTTTATTTTGCATTAGTTTGTCGTAAAATTTATAATTTACAAAATACACAAAAGAATAAATTCGTTATTACAATAAAATTAAGAATCGAAATAATCCCAAAATTTAAATAAGAAAATGTTAAAGTTAAAAAATCTGGTAGTCCTTGTTTTATCTGTTGTTTTATTAAGTTCTTGTGGTTTTTATAATTCAGTAGAGGTTGGCGATGTTAAAAATATAGAACTAAAAGGAATGGCTAATAATATACTTAGCTTAAAACTTGATGTTCATATAAAAAATCCTAATGGATATAAGCTAAAGATTAAAAAAATGAATGTTGATGTTACAATCAATAAACAATACTTAGGAACTATGACTATTCAAAAGCCTGTAATTGTTCCTAAGAAATCAGATCAGAGTCATAGTTTTTTTGTTGATGTCGAGATAAAAAATATGTTAGCCGGAATGTCGATGTTTTATAAAATGAAAAAGATGAAAAATGTAGAGCTCGAACTGAAAGGTAAGATGAAAGTTAAAGCAATGATGCGAAATAAGACAATTGATATATCCGAAAAGCATTCGGTTAATTTATAAGTTAGGGAAACGCTCCATTCTAAATTTTTAATTAATTTTACAGCATAAAATCAATCGGGGATGATACTAAATTTAAGAACTATATTTTTTACTGCTTTTATGTTGTTTCTTTGTTCTGCTTTTGCTCAAGAACAAGGACAAGACACTCTTAAAACCGATATTTTTTCGAAGCTTCAACGAAATCAACCAAATCAAGGTGAGATTTTAATTTCGCAAGATATTAGAGTTAATGAGTTAATTGTAAATCATATCGAACAAAATAAAAGGAAAGGCGGAATTCCCGGATATAGTATCCGAATTTATTCAAATTTAGGAAATACAGCACGTGTTGAATCGCAGTCGACAAAGGCTCGTTTTTATGAGTTGTTTCCTGAAATACCTATCTACAGAGAATATGATAGTCCGTATTTTAAGGTTTATGTCGGTGATTTCAGGACAAAGATAGATGCTTTAGCAGATTTCAAAAGGATAAAAAGACATTTCCCATCGGCATTTATTGTCCCTTATAAAATAAATTATCCAGTGCTCGAAGAATAATATATTAGTATATGTCAAGTCTCCAGGATATTAAAAAGTTAAAAAAAACTTCACTCGAAATAAGAAAAGATATTGTCCGGAGTCTTGCCGAAGCTGGTTCTGGACATTTAGGTGGATCGTTAGGATTGGCTGATATTTTCACTTGTTTATATTTTGATATTCTTAATCACGATTCCAATAATCCTAATTGGGGAAACCGCGATCGTTTGATTCTTTCAATAGGACATGTGGCTCCTGTTTATTATGCAGCTTTAGCTCATGCAGGATATTTCGATAAGTCAGAGCTAATGTCTCTTCGTAAGTTAGGCTCTAGGCTACAAGGACACCCCGGGAAAGAATATGGTTTGCCTGGAGTTGAGCTATCTTCAGGGTCGTTAGGGCAAGGTTTATCTGTAGGTGTAGGTTTGGCAATGGCAGCTAAGTTAGATCGAAAAGATTGGAATGTTTATACTATACATGGAGATGGAGAACTACAAGAGGGTTCTATCTGGGAAGCTGCAATGAGTGCTGCTCATTACAATCTCGATAATTTAATTGCTTTAGTCGATAGAAATAATGTTCAGATAGATGGCAAAACCTCGGATGTTATGGAAATTGAACCATTAAAAGATAAATTTGAATCTTTTGGATGGAAAGTATTTGCTTGCGATGGACATAATCATAAAGAAATTATAGAAACATATAAGAGAGCACAAGACTTTAAAGGAGCTCCAAGTGTTATTATAGCTCAAACTGCTATGGGAAAAGGAATAAAAACTATCGAAAACGATTATTCATGGCACGGCAAAGTTCCTTTGCCTGAACAGGAGGTGGATTTTATTAATCAACTTGAAAACGATTACAATCAAAATGTATAAAATAAAGCAACTAAAACCTACTCGATTTGGATTTGGCGAAGGATTAAAAACTCTAGGCGAAAAATACCCAGAAGTAGTAGCTTTAGGTGCAGATATTACTTCGTCGGTAAGTTTAGATTTTTTCAAAGACGAGTTTCCCGAACGATTTTTTTCTTTAGGAATAGCCGAACAAAATATAATGGGTGTTGCTGCGGGATTAGCTTTAGCTGGGAAAGTTCCGTTTACTTCAACTTATGGTGTGTTTGCGGCATTACGAACAACCGATCAAATAAGAGTTTCGGTTTGTTACAATAATTTGCCTGTAAAAATAGGCGGAGCACATGCGGGTATATCTGTAGGACCAGATGGAGCTACCCATCAGGCATTAGAAGATATTGCTATTATGAGAGTTTTGCCTAATATGACAGTCTTGTCTCCTTGCGATGCAACACAAACAAAGTTGGCTACAATAGCAGCACTAGAACAGGTTAATGGGCCTGCATATGTTCGTTTCGGGCGCGAAGCTGTTCCTGACTTTACTTCAGAAAGTTTAAAGTTTGAAGTAGGTAAAGCTCAAACTTTAAAAGAGGGAACAGATATAACAGTTATTGCTACTGGACATTTGGTATGGGAGTCCTTGTTGGCTGCTTACGATCTCGATAAAAAAAATATTA
>JAKSCO010000209.1 GCA_022360575.1 Bacteroidales bacterium
ATTTAGCTTTTTCCTTTTCTAAAAAAATATTTTTGATGTTCTTTTGGTATTATTGATTTCTTCTGAAAGCGTATTCTATTTTTTTAATTCTCCAATACACATGAGTCTTTCACTTTCATTAAGTAAATCCATTCCATGATAATCGAAAGATTTCTTTATGCTTTTAGGATCATTTAATCCGATTTTAATTAAATAATCTTCGTAATATTCTTTTCTTTTCCCAACAGGGATAATTACTACATTAGAACATACATCTCTTAAGAGTTCTTGCATTTCGTCTACTTCAAAGAATCTTAAATCATACAACGAATCTTTTTTCTTTAATTTTTCGAAATATTCAAAAAAACCGATATTGTGTTTGTTATGAACCGTTGCAACAATCCTTTTTGAAGACACTCTTGCTTGTTCTTTAAATATGCTTAATATGTCATTGTTTTTATAATATCCGATTAAGCCATTATGATAACTAAGATCGAAGCTATTATCTTTAAAATTCATTTTAAAGATATTGTCTCGGATAATTTTATTTTTTAAATCAGGATACTTTTCTTGTGCAAACTTTATAGCTATATCAGAGTAGTCTATTCCAGAACAAGAAATTCCCAATTTATTTAACATAACAATATCTCTGAAACTTCCAGCTCCTAACTCCAGTATCTCTTTATCATTTGGATTTAAAATAGCATTTATGTAGAAAGCATGACGCATATCTTGCTGATAATGATCAAATATATTTTCCCATTGAAAATCCCAATCTTTGGAGTTTAAAATCTTTTCGTTATTATTCATCGTGTCCTTCATAAATTATTTTACACATAATTCTACATACTTTCTTGTAAAGATATTTTTCTGAATAGCTTTTCCCTTGTCTATTTCTTTTCCTAAGAAGCATTTCATATGATTTTCGACAAAATTGTATCCTGCTAATAACGAAAATGAGATTCCTGCCGAAAACCTTGGATTTATATCCATTAAATAATATTGATCTTTAACTTTTATAAGTTCAATATTTATACATCCTAACACATTTAGTTTAATTACTAAATCAGTTATAATTTTTTCGATAAACGAATCTTGAATAATTTCAACTGTAAGTCCGGCTCCATTAGCCGAACGCAGCAATTCTTTTCTGGCTAAAGAAAAGATATTTCCTTTTTTGTCTCGAACCACATCTACGGTTATTATATCGCCTTGTAGCAAAGGTTGAAATATATAATCCGGATTTTTCTTATAGTAAGAGTAAATTTCTTTGTTTTCAATTATAATAACTCCTTCGCTGCTTCGACCATTATATTTTTTCCCAATAACCGGAAACGAATTAATATCTTTTAATGAAGGAATTGACTCTAAATGCTCAATTTCTTCAACTAATTTGGGGTATCTCCGTTTATCTCTACAGTTAATTACTGTGTTCTTTTCGGGCAGCAATAGTTCGCAACCTATTTCTTTAAAATTATCTACGTAGTTGATTAAAATATCTATTTCAGGATCAGTTAAAGGAACTAAATACTTAACCTTTTCTAACTTGCATATATCAATAAGCTCAGTGACATATGAGTTCGGGTCTTGAACAGACTTTGATACCTGATAAAATTTATCTACAAGATCTGCATTTGCTATCCAACTCTTTTCATATATATCACAAGCTATGATATTGTTATTCTTTTTTAATGATTTTATTACGATGTCTCCCGAAAAAGATCCTATTGCTGTTACTAATATCTTATTGTCTCTCACTTATTCATTTCTTTTTTAAGGTATCTAAAATAGTCTTCTTTATGTAAAGATATTCTTCGAACCTAATTAACTCACAAATCAAAATAGTAATTATTACTCCTGTTGCAACTTGTACTATTAACAATAAAAGGGGGCTCAAATCTAAACAATTTCCTAATACGAAAACAAAAAGATTTACACTTAAAGCCATTATTAAAGATGGAAAGATGTCTTTAAGTTGTTCTTTAGCCGGATATGCAATTAGTTTTCCCGACCAAAAACTATTTAGAAAGTATGCAATAATTGAATTTATTATCATTGCAATAATCATAATTTTAATTCCCCAGAAAATACCTATTACGATAACAGGAACTTCTATAATTTTCTTTATAATTTCTATTTTTAGAAACAAATCCGATCGCCCTTTAACATTTAGAATATTTAAATTTAATGCATGTATAGGGTAAAGCATGCCAACAAAACAAAGTAATTGTAAATACTCTACAGAAACGAGCCATTTTTCGCCAATAAGAGTAACGATCATCGATTCGGCTACAGCACCCATTCCTAACATAAGAAAAAAGGTTATAAACATAGTAGATTTTAATAGCTTTTGATAGGTGACTTTTAGCCTTTCTGTGTCATCTTGTATTTGTGAAAGTAAAGGAAAGCTAACTCTGCTTATAATTGATTGTAGGTTCTGTGACGTTATCATTTTAAATTGATCTGCTCTGGTATAAAAACCAAGTTGTTTAGCTGAGAAAAATTTACCTATTACCAGATTATATACATTTCTATATATTGTATCGATAAGACCACTTAATAATAGTTTGCTTCCAAAAGCAAATAACTCGTTAAAAGATTTTAAACTAAAAACTAAAACTGGGCGCCAAACCGACCAGAACCACAACAATAATGAATTTATCCCAAATCGACATAACGAAAGAATTACCAAACTCCATACTCCAAAACCATTATATGCGAAACCAATAGCCACAGCACCTGACAGTATCGAAGTTACAACAGAGATACGTGCTTGTAGCTTAAATTTTAATTCTTTTGTTAAAAGGGTTCTGTGTATTAAAGAAATTGAATTTAAAATTAAACTTAAACCTAAAACTTTAATTAAACTCTGAAGCTTTGGTTCGTTAAAAAATACACTGATAGATTTAGAAGAGATAAACAATATACCATAAAAAATAACTGCAACAATTAAATTAAAGTAGAAAACAGTTGACAAATCTTTTTGAGTACAAGACTGCTTGCGTATTAAAGCCTGACTAAAACCACTATTAATAAACGATTCAGAAATTGCAATAAAAACAGCTAACATTCCAATTAAACCAAAATCGTTTGGCGATAATATTCTTGCTAAAATTAAAGCTACAATAAATTGGATTCCTTGCCCTGCAATACTATCAATGAAACTCCAAAACAATCCATCTACTGCTTTTTTCTTTATTGTCATAAATTTTTTATCATTTTAAATTGTATATCCCAAAAGTTGATAGATTCTATATTGCTTAAGAAGTAAGATAACAGTAGTGTTTATTAGTAAAAGCAATTTCTTTCTGTTATCAATGCAATAATACATATTAATTTCATTTCTATCTAAGCAAAATTACATTTTAGTAGTTATGCAGGACATAAGATATTGACTAATTTATAAAAAATATGTTGTTTCGTAAATTATAAAAATCAATAATCCATATAAGTTTTAGATAATTAATGAAATAAATCCAGTTACAACTTTCCCTGTTGAATAATCTAATTCGGAACCAAACAAACTATGAGGAATAATATAAATTAAAAACAAAACTATTGATGCAATAAGAATATATTGTGTTCTTGGTTTCTTTCTATTAGCCCAAACAGCAATAGCCCAAAATATGACAGCAATAAGTGTTTTGTTATCTGTTAAATCCCATCCCATAGGAACTCCTGTCCAAGCTTGACCAAAAGCATAGTGTTGTACAATAGGACCGAAAATCAATCCTCCCAAAACAAGTAAAAACAATGCTAGTTTTGCATAAAATAAGCTTTTTGTATCCTTTCCTAAAACGAATAATCCAGCCAAATTAGAAATTAACATTGCAATAAACATAAAGATAATATGAGGGATTAAAGCCCACGCAGGGACTTCTCCTTTAAATCTTATTATTACATGTTCGGTATTTGTTGTTGTTTGGTTATTTTTCAGTCGAACAAAATATTCTAGTTTTCCTGCAGGAGCTTGTTTCGGAAGTGCCCCGTAAAGTACAGAGTTATCAAAGCTTAATTCAATTCTTTCGAAATCATCATTAGAAGGAAAGCGCTTGTAAAAAATTTCACCAGAAATATTAGAGTTGTTTATAGGTATTTTTACTATACAATCTTCAGAAGAGACACCACTTCGAGGTAGTTTAAATTTAATTTCCTGCTGCGACATCTTTTCATTCATTTCTTTAGGATGCGTGGGTCCTGTTTTTCTTTGGTAATATGCCGAAGCTAGGGTTATTACAATTGCTAAAATCCAAAATAATACTTTTTTCATACCTTATATACTATAACTTACAACTGAACAATTAATACTTCTTTTTTATTATCTCGCAAAACTTCTACTGTAATAATTTGCCCTATTTCAAGTTTAGACAAACGTTCCATATATTCATAAATATCGGCAACAGAGTCTCCGTTAATAGCTTTAATAACATCTCCTGATTTCATACCTGCTTTATATGCGGGTTTGTTTTTAATAACTATATCGGCTCTTAAACCTTCTTTAACAACTCCGGTAAAATCGGGCATAATACCTAAGGTCACTTTCAGGTTAGCTTTCGTGCTTTGTTTAGGAGCTTTAGGTCCTGATTCTTGATATGTGAGTGAAACATTATTTCTCGATAGATAATATGCAAAATCGTAAATATAATTACTTATTTTGAGTAAACCTTCAAAATTTATTGCTCCTAAACTGTCTGCTGGAGTATGATAGTCGATATGAGCTCCAGTCGAGAAGAAGAATACAGGAATATCTTTCTCGTAAAAAGATGAGTGGTCAGAGGGGCCATAGCCTTCGTTTGATAATCCCAAGTTAAAGGCATAATTATTATTAATATTTTGAATAATTGATCTCCCTTCTAGCGATGTTCCTATTCCTGAGATTTGCAAGCTACTATCGGCTTTCATCCTACCTATCATGTCAATATTAATCATAGAGGTAATTGATTCTTTAGGTATAGGCAAATTATTTACAAAATATTTAGAACCTATCAAACCCATTTCTTCAGCACCAAAAGCTACAACGATAAAATTTGTATTTAGACTATCTTTTTTCGATGCAAGTTTTTCTGCTATTTCAATAATTGCTGAAACTCCAGAAGCATTGTCGTCTGCTCCATAGTGTGGTTTCTTTATATTCGGTGATCTGGATCCACTACCAATACCTCCAAAGCCTAAATGATCATAATGAGCCCCGATAATAATATAGTTAGGATTGTTTTTATCGATAATACATTTTGCTGCGATATTATAGGTTGTTTTTATTTCGCTTTTAATAGCAGTGTTGCATTTTATAACAGATTTGATATCAAAAGTAAGAGGTTGTTTCTTTTCTACAATTTCATTTTCGATAACATCAAGATTCTTTTTTAAAGGTTTTAATAATAAGTCTGCAACATTTCTTTTGATCTGAATAACTGGAATCTGGATATTTCCTTGAGAACGTTTTAACTCGATTAGTTTATTGCTGTTTGAAATAAAAATAACTCCAGCAGCACCTAAATCTTTTGCAACAGTAGCTTTTGTTCTTAGGCTACTATACATTTTGAAAGGAATTTTAGAATCTTTAATATCTGGAGTTCCTTGTAATATTAGCACCCATTTATCTTTTGCATTAATATTTGCATAATCATTCCAGTCTCCATTTTTTTTATCAACTTTAATTCCGTATCCAGCAAAAACAACCGAACTTTCTACAAGTTGATTATCGGAAAAAGCAATAGGAATAAAATCTTTTTCTACTAGGAACTCTTTATTGTTTATAAATAAGGTGTTATTATGGCAAAGTTCTATTCCTGTAGTAATTTCGAATGCTTGTAATCCATTTTCAAAGAGTAACTCTAAACCTGTGTTTTTAAACTGAGAAGCAATATATTCAGCAACTATCTTGTCTTCTTCTGTTCCAGGAAACCTCCCTTTCATCGAATCACTTGCTAAAAACTCAATATGATCAAATAACTCCTGCTTTGTAATTTTAGCATCTTTTTCCTGAGCAAAAGTATAATTAACAAATAAGGTAATTACAATAAGAAATTTTACTTGTATTTTCATTTCGATATTAATTAAGGGTTTTAGATTTGGTTAAATTAATAAATATAGACAAAATTCTCACCAATAGAAGGTTGAATAAAAGGTTGAAACGTTATCTGTATTATCAATAACAAACAATTCGATTTCATGTGTTTTGTTTTTTGTAATTCTATTTTCATCAATTATATAAAACAATATATCGTTTTTTGCATCATATTCGAAGAGAGCCCATTCGTTGTCAATATATCCGTTGTATGATTTTATTCCAGAAAGTTCATCTTTAATTTTAAATTTAATTTTATCCGAGTAAAGTAATTTGTTGTTTTTTAGAATTGGTTTTATACTTGGTTTTACTGTATCGGCAAAGACAGCATATTTCCCAAAATATTTAGTTTTAGCAGTAATGTTATTGTTTACAACCTCGCCGCCAATAGAATGAATTTTATTTTTTTCATCTATACCTGCTATTACAACCTTATTTTTATAATTCAGTGGAATAGTATCTAATTTTAATGTTATAAAAAAATGTTTGTGCAAAGGGATTGTCTCTGAACTAATGTGATGTGTTTTTGAGATAGCATTTTTAACTGGAGGAGAAACATTATAATTGAAATAAAATGAATCATATAAAGCTTTTTTAGGGATTACAATCTTTATGTCATTATTTTTGAAAGTATTTGAAGTATTCCAAGCCATAAAAGTTCCTTCCGAACTGTCCGCTGTTGTTACTTTAGGATTTCCTTTAGTTCCATAAGCCTTAAAAGATAGAATAGATGTATTATCATATACATCCTTAGCTATTATTTCAACATTATAAACAGAATCTTTTTTAAAGGAATATGATCCGTTATTTTCAAGCTTTCTATATATTTTTAATTTATTGTTAGGAGCAATAAATGTTTTTTGAATTGTTTTTTTTGTTTTGGTTTTTTCTTCATAATCAATGTGGCTTTTAATATATCCTGTTTCAGCAAATGAAATATTGTCTATGATATGTGAATAGATGATTTTTTTGTTTACAACAACCATTAGTTTGTAAATTCCACATTTATTTCTGGTGTTGTTTAAATAATCATTAACTTCTACTCCAAAGCCAATGTTGTCGGCAAGAAATATGCTAGAATCAACAATAGAGTAAATATTATTTTTTGACTTTAGCTTTATTATTGTTTTTTTGTGTTTATTATTAATAAGACTTCTTTTGCTTAAAGGATAAAATGTTATAGAACGAAAAACAGGGGGGATATTATCTTTGACATCAAAATCAAGAAGAAGAGGATTGATTGGAACCTGATTTGCAGTTTCTCTTATTTCAAAATGAAGATGAGGCCCATGTGAGCTTCCTGTATTTCCCGAAAAAGCGATTAGTTCTCCTTTTTTTATGAGAAGTTCCTGTTCTTCTGGGAAAAAATTTATTTCAAATTCGTTGTTGTTATATTGTTTTTCTTTTATAAAATTTTCAATTTTTTTTTCATATCTATCTAAATGTGCATATACACTTGTATATCCATCAGGATGACTAATATACAATGCTTTACCATAACCGAAAGCTGAGATTTTAATTCGAGATACATATCCATCGCTTATAGCAAAAACTTTTTTCCCAATAGTTCCTTGTGTTTTTATATCTATTCCTGCGTGAAAATGAGACGATCGAATTTCTCCATAATTTCCCGAGAGAATAATGGGGAAATTAACAGGAGAATTAAATGTCGCTTTATCATGAACAGATTGGGCTAAACAAAAATTACAAACTAATAGAAGATAGAAAAATAAACTCCAATTTTTATATTGCATTATTTTATATAATTTTATAAAAGTTATTTAAGTGTTTTGTTAACAACAAAACTAAAATTAAATTTGTTTTATTATAAAATATAAGAATTATTATTTTTAAAATAGTTTAAGCTGTATTACTTTTGCATTGCTTTAAACTTGTTTGTATGATATGAATGATGAACAAAAAAATATTACAATAATCTTTAAAGATAAAATTCAAAGATTATTTTCTTTATATAACAGTTTAAAAGCAGAGAATGAAGACTTAAAAGAAAAGTCGGAGGAATTAATACTTAAGCTTAAAAATAAAGATTCGGAAATCGAATTTTTGAAAAATAAATATGATAAGCTTAAATTAGCAAAAAATCTTATAGCATCAACCAATGATAGTCATGATGCAAAAGTTAAGATTAGCAGAATAGTGCGGGAGATTGATAAGTGTATTGCTCTTTTAAATAGATAAGACCAGAATCAGATAATGGAAGAAAAATTATCAATTAGAGTTAATGTTGCGGATAGATATTATCCATTAAAAATAGATAGAAAAGATGAGGAGAAGATTCGTAAGGCTGCAAAAATGATAAATGAGAAAGTGTTGCAATACAAGCAACGTTATAGTGATAAAGATACTCAGGATTTTTTAGCAATGGCTGCCTTGCAATATGTAATAAAAGTAATTGAAAGTAACATGAATCTGGAAACATCGAACGTTATTGAAGAGTTAAAAGAATTAAATAACGAAATCGATGAGTTTTTAAAAGACAAAAACTAGACGTTCTTATAAATATAAAATATAGCCCGTATTATTTCTTATAATATCTACGAGACTCAACACTTTACTGATTGGAGTAAAGCTTATTTGACTGAGGGCGGGCCCCATTTCGATTTATCGAAAATTCTTAGGAAACAGGGGATGGCCGAAATTAAATAGCAGCTCCACCCATTATTAATTTGGGGTTTTCGAGAATTATTTGATGATAATACGGGTTTTTTAATGTAAAAAAATAAATAAATAGGTATGATAATTTCAACAATAATAGGAATGATGTCTGCAACAGTAGTCAGTTTGATTACTGGAATTGTGGCTCTGGCTTTAGGAGCATTTGTCTCTTATTTGCTTTGGGATAAAACACTCAAAAACAAGAGTCAAACAATAGTAAAAGAAGCAGAATCTGAGGCAGAAGTAATAAAAAAAGAGAAAATACTTCAGGCAAAAGAAAAATTCTTACAATTAAAAAGCGATCATGAGAAGGAAATAAATGAGCGTTCGCATAAATTAGTTGTAGCTGAAAATAAATTTAAACAAAAGGAGATTTCATTATCTCAAAAATTCGAAGAGAATCAAAGACGAAAGAAAGAAGTTGATGCTATTCGTGATAATTTACAAGTTCAGATTGATTTAGTTGAAAAGCGAAATGAAGAACTTGATAAAATGCATAAACAGCAAGTAGAGCAATTAGAAGCTATTTCGGGATTGTCGGCTGAAGAAGCAAAAGAGCAATTAATAGAATCATTAAGAGCAGAAGCTAAAACAGCAGCTATGTCTGATATTAATGAGATAATGGAAGAAGCTCGGATGACAGCCAATAAAGAAGCAAAGAAGATTGTTGTTCAAACAGTACAACGTGTAGCTACTGAAGCTGCAATCGAGAATTCGGTGACAGTTTTTAATATTGATAATGACGAGATTAAAGGACGTATTATTGGACGAGAAGGACGTAATATTCGTGCTTTAGAGGCAGCTACTGGAGTTGAGATTATTGTAGATGATACTCCCGAAGCAATTATTTTATCAGCATTTGATCCTGTTCGAAGAGAAATTGCTCGATTGGCATTACATCAACTAGTAACTGATGGAAGAATTCACCCTGCACGAATAGAAGAAGTTGTTCAGAAGACACAAAAACAAATTGAAGAAGAGATTATTGAAGTTGGTAAGCGTACTGCTATTGATTTAGGTATTCATGGATTACATCCTGAAATAATACGTTTAATAGGAAAAATGAAATACAGGTCATCTTATGGACAGAATTTATTGCAGCACTCTCGTGAGGTTGCTAATTTATCTGCGATAATGGCGTCCGAATTAGGACTAAATCCTAAATTAGCGAAAAGAGCAGGTCTGTTGCATGATATTGGTAAGGTACCAGATGATGAACCAGAATTACCTCATGCTATTTTAGGAATGAAAATCGCTGAAAAATATAAAGAGAAGCCAGATGTTTGTAATGCAATTGGAGCTCACCACGATGAAGTAGAAATGACTTCTCTAATATCTCCAATTATTCAGGTTTGTGATGCTATTTCAGGAGCTCGACCTGGAGCTCGTCGAGAAGTTGTTGAGTCGTACATTAAAAGATTGAAAGATTTAGAGGAGTTAGCCCTAGCTCATCCTGGAGTAATGAAAACATATGCTATTCAGGCTGGACGTGAGTTAAGAGTTATTGTAGGTAGTGATAAAGTTACCGATACTGATGCTGAAAAAATTTCATTTGAGATATCTCAGAAAATACAGAATGAGATGACTTACCCAGGACAAATAAAAATTACAGTAATTAGAGAAACTAGAGCGATTAATTACGCTAAATAATTGAATTATATCTTGCTGTCTAAGATAATATAGGGGTTAACTTTTATTATTTTAGACAGTTTTTTATAAGAACTTAATTGTAGATGCTGCAAATGAATATTAAAATGGTTGATCTTAAAGGTCAATATGATAAAATAAAGGAGGAAGTTAATGCTGGAATGCAAACAGTAATAGATACTAGCTCTTTTATTAATGGAACAAAAGTTAAAGAATTTACTGAAAATTTATCAAATTATTTGGGAGGGATAAATGTAGTTTCATGTGCTAATGGTACGGATGCTTTACAAATAGCATTAATGGCTCTGGATTTAAAACCTGACGATGAAGTGATTGTTCCTGTTCATACTTATGTTGCAACTGCTGAAGTTATAGCATTGTTGAGATTGAAGCCTGTATTTGTTGATGTGTATCCTGATCTTTTTACGATTGATACATCTCAAATAGAATCTAAAATAAGCTCGAAAACCAAAGCAATAGTTCCTGTTCATTTATATGGACAATGTGCCGAAATGGAAGAGATTTTAAGAATTGCAGATAGGTATAATCTATTTGTAATTGAAGATACTGCTCAAGCCATTGGTGCAAAGTATGCTTTTACAGATGGAACTGTATGTATGGCCGGAACAATGGGGACAATAGGTACAACTTCGTTTTTCCCATCAAAAAATTTAGGGTGTTTCGGTGATGGAGGTGCTATGTTTATTAATGATGATGAATTAGCAAAAAAATGTCATATGATAGCAAATCATGGACAAAGTATAAAATATCATCATGACATTATAGGATGTAATTCTAGATTAGATTCGATACAAGCATCTGTGTTAGATGTGAAATTAAAATATTTGGATGATTATAATTTGGCTCGGAATGAAGCTGCAAAAACATATGATTTATTACTTAAAGATGTAGCAGGAATTACAACACCTAAATTAAGTTCAGTCTCTACACATGTTTTTCATCAATATACAATTTTGTTAAATGGAGGAATAAATCGTTCTGATATGCAAGAATTCTTAAAAACAAAAGGAGTACCGACGATGATTTACTACCCAATACCCTTGCATAAACAAAAAGCTTATAAGATTGATGAATTAGAATGTAGTTTTCCTGTTGCAGATAAATTGGCTGAGCAAGTATTGTCTTTACCAATACATACTGAACTAACTAAGCAAGAACAAGAGTATATTGTATTAATGATAAAAGAATTTTTAAATAAATAAAGTTATGGATTATTTTGCACATGAAACTGCTGTTGTTGATGAACCTTGCGAAATAGGGAAAGGAACTAGGATTTGGCATTTTTCGCATATTATGAAAAATTGTAAAATAGGTAGAAACTGTAATATTGGACAAAATGTTGTAATTTCTCCTGATGTAGTTCTAGGTAATAAAGTTAAAGTGCAAAATAATGTTTCAATATACACAGGTGTGGTTTGCGAAGATGAAGTGTTTCTTGGCCCATCAATGGTTTTTACGAATATCGCAAATCCAAGAAGTGCGATTATTAGAAAAAACTTGTATGAAAGGACAAGAGTAAAAAAAGGAGCTTCTATTGGAGCTAATGCAACAATAGTGTGTGGTCATGATATTGGGGAATATGCTTTTATTGGAGCTGGAGCTGTTGTTACAAAAGATGTAAAACCTTATGCTCTAATTGTAGGAAATCCATCAAGGCAAATCGGTTGGATGAGTGAATACGGACATCGATTAAACTTTGATGAGACAGGAATTGCTGTTTGTCCAGAAAGTGGAGAAAAATATGAACTTCATGATGAGTCTGTGACTAAAATAAATCAATAAAAAGTTTAGGTAAATTCTTTCTATAAAAAGTTATAACATTATTGATTTTTTAGAACCTAATAATGTTAGTTATTACTTGCCAATTAAAGATTATTTATCTTTAAAAAATGCTATCTTTGGTTAAAATCAAAAGAAGAGCAATTTGTGAAAAAAGATGAACAAATATTAGTAACACAACCCGTTTTACCTCCTTTGAACGAATTTATTCCATTGCTTGAAGATATCTGGGATAGCAAGTGGTTGACAAATAACGGAAAATATCACAAACAATTAGAAGCTGCTTTAGCCGAATATCTCAAGGTTCCATATATATCTTTATTTTCGAACGGAACTTTAGCCTTAATAACAGCAATACAAGCACTAAAAATAACAGGAGAAGTAATTACTACACCTTATAGTTTTGTTGCAACAACACATGCTTTATGGTGGAATAATATAAAACCTATTTTTGTAGATATAGAGCCTGATTTTTTAAATATAAATCCAGAAAAGATTGAAGCTGCTATAACTCCTCGAACTACAGCTATAATTCCTGTTCATGTATATGGAAACCCGTGTAAGGTTGATGAAATCAAGAAAATTGCTGATGTTTATGGCTTAAAAATTATTTATGATGCAGCACATGCTTTTGGAGTCCAAAGAAATAATCAAAGCATATTAAACTATGGCGATTTATCTATTTTAAGTTTTCATGCAACTAAAGTGTACAATACAATTGAAGGAGGAGCTATTATTTCGCATGATAAAACAATGAAGAAACGTATAGATTATCTCAAAAATTTTGGTTTTGAGGATGAAGTTAATATTGTTACTCCTGGATTTAATGCAAAAATGAACGAAGTTCAAGCAGCCTATGGTTTATTACAACTAAAAACAATTGATTCTAACATAAAACAACGACAAAAAATTGTTGATGAATATAAAAAGTTGTTGGCTGATATAGATGGGATTTCATTTTTTGAAGAAATACCAAACGTAAAGCACAACTATGCTTATTTCCCAATTTTTGTAAACAAAGATAAATACGGAACAAGTAGAGATGATCTTTATAATATCTTAAAGGATGAAAAAATATATGCTAGAAGATATTTTTACCCATTAATTAGTCAATTCCCAATTTATAAAACAGAACGATTTAATAGTTTAGCTGTTGCCGAGAAAGTTACAGAAGAAGTAATTTGTTTACCTATTTATCCAGAGTTAAGCATCGAAGATGTGAAACGAATATGTAGTATCATCAAAAATAAATAATGCAAATAAGTACATTAGAGTATTTAGAAAGAACTGTAAGCCTATTCCCAGAAAAAATAGCAATAATTGATAAGTATGGCAGTTTATCATTCAAAGAGCTACAGCTTTTCTCAAAAAAAGTTGCAAGTAGTATAATTAATCAGAACATACAGAAACAACCCATTGTAGTTCTTATTCCTAAAGATAGAAATTCGATAATTTCTTTCTTGGGAATAAATTATAGTGGCAATTTTTATATCCCTGTAGATATAAATTCGCCAACAAGTAGGATTAATAATATTTTACAGACCCTAAAGGCAAAGGTAATTATAACAACAAAAGAGCTTAAGCCTAAATTTGAAGATATTCATATTGAAACAATATTTACTATAGATGAATTAATCGATAAGAGTATTGAAATAAAAGAAATCAATTATCCTAAGATCATAGATACAGATCCTGTTTATTCAATATTTACATCAGGATCAACCGGAATTCCTAAAGGAGTTACAATTTCGTACAAATCAGTTGTCGATTATATCGATTGGGCTATCGATACTTTTGAAATAAGCTCAGAAGAAGTGATTGGAAATCAAGCCCCTTTTTATTTTGATAATTCTGTTTTAGATATATATCTGATGCTTTCGACAGGAGCTTCTTTGGTTTTGGTGCCTGAGAGTATGTATGCTTTCCCGGCAAAATTGATTGATTACATGAATGAGCATAAAGTAAATTTTGTTTTTTGGGTACCTTTTGTTTTAATGCATATAGCCAATCTGGATATCTTTAAGCAGAAGAAACTTTTGTACATAAAAAAGGTGCTTTTTGCTGGCGAAGTAATGCCCAATAAACATCTAAATTATTGGCGAAAACATTACCCCGATTGTTTGTATGCAAACTTGTATGGTCCTACAGAAATAACAGTAGATTGTACTTATTATATTGTAAAAAGAGATTTTGACGATAACGAAGTTCTTCCTATAGGTTTTCCTTGTCGAAATAGCGATGTCTTAATACTAGATGAGCAGGAGAAATTAGCCGAAAAGGGGAAAACTGGCGAATTGTGTGTTAGGGGTTCGTCTTTAGCTTTAGGTTATTATGGCAATTGGGAAAAAACACAAAATGCTTTTGTTCAGAATCCATTAAATCCTCATTATCCAGAACTGATATATAAAACCGGAGATTTAGCTTATAAAAATGAATATGATGAGATTATTTTTGTAGGTCGAAAAGATTCTCAAATAAAACATAATGGCTATAGAATAGAATTGGGCGAAATTGAAAATGCAGCATTAGCAACTAATTTGATAAAGACTACATGTGCTACTTATGATAATCAGAA
>JAKSCO010000362.1 GCA_022360575.1 Bacteroidales bacterium
AACACAAGAGGTTATAATTAATGGTCGTTCGGAGATCAATATTGCAATGGAATCTGATGTTTTAGAAATGGACGAAGTTGTGGTTGTTGCTTATGGAGTAACTAAAAAATCTTCGTTTACTGGTTCGGCTTCAACTGTTACTGCCGAGAAATTAGAAACAGTTCCTTTGCCTAGTTTCGACAAAGCTCTTCAAGGTAATGTGGCTGGATTACAATTAACTTCGACATCAGGGCAGCCTGGGGCTGCAACAAAGATTCGTATTAGAGGTATTGGTTCTATTAATGCATCAACAGAGCCTTTGTATGTAATTGATGGAATTCCTGTTGTTGCAGGAGATTTTTCAGGAAATACTCGTACGGCAAATTCTTTGGCAGGTTTAAATCCTAATGATATAGCATCTGTTAGTGTTTTAAAAGATGCTGCTGCTGCTTCGTTGTATGGTTCAAGAGCTGCTAATGGAGTTATCTTAATTACAACAAAACAGGGTAAACAAGGTAAAACACAAATTACTGCCAGAGCACAATATGGTATAACTTGGAAAGCTCAAGATCCTTATCGTTCGTTAACAGGCGATGAATACAATATGATGCTGAAAGAAGGTTATATTAATGCAGGTTCTTCTAAAGAAAAGGAAGAATCTACTGTTGATAAGAAACATCCTTTAGGAGTGAATGCTGATTGGAATGATGCAGTTTTCCGTACGGGCATTACTCAAAATGTAGAAGTTAGTGCGAATGGAGGTTCTGAAAAAACAAAGTTCTTTGTTTCTGGTACTTATTTTGATCAAAAAGGAGCAGTTATTGGTTCTGACATGAATAGAGTATCGGGTAGGTTAAATTTAAAACATTCTGTTAGTGATAAATTGAGTTTAGGTGTAAATACAAATCTTTCTGTTGTTGATCAAAATACACCTCCAGGGGGATCTAATTATTTAAATCCTGTTTTTGTTGCCGATATTATTCCAGGGACTGTTCCTGTAAGAAATAAGGATGGGAAATATAATTATGATTTTGATGTTTTGTCTGGATATAACCCGGTAGGTATAATAGAAGCGAATATAATGAACTTAGATCAACATAGGTCAATAAATAGTGGATATATGCAATGGGAAATAATTGAGGACCTAAGATTTAAAACGACTTTTGGCTATGATAATTTAGCTTTAGATGAATTCATGTGGCAAAATCCTAATCATGGTCCTGCTGCAAAACCAGGAATTAATGGAGAAGGGATTATGGTTAATACAAAGAATGAGCAAGTGACTTCGTCTAATATATTAAGTTATACTAAAACTTTTTTAGATAATCATAACATAGATATTTTAGCTGGTTTTGAAGTAGAAAAACGAAATTATTATAGAGGTATTAGTAAGGGAGCAATGTATCCTAGCGATAAAGTGAAAGCTTTAGATAATGCAGCAAAACCAACAGGAGTTAAAGGACGTAATATTGTTGAGAAATTAGCAGGGTATTTGACCCAAATAAAATATGATTATATGGGTAAATACTATGCATCTTTTAGTTTCCGTCGCGATGGTTCGTCTAAGTTTGGGGCTAATAATAGGTTTGCTAATTTTTGGTCAGTAGGAGGAACTTGGCGTATTTCAGAAGAAGCGTTCTTTAAAAATATTGATGCTATAAATAATTTGAAATTGCGAGCAAGTTATGGTACTAATGGAAACTCGGGGATTAAAAATTATTTGGCTTTAGATTTATATAAATACGGAGCTAATTATAATGGAAATCCAGGAAGTAAACAAGCTCAGTTTGCTAATCCTAATCTTACTTGGGAACAAAATGCTTTATTTGATCTTGCCTTAGAATTTCGCATCTTTAATTTCTTGTCAGGAACAATTGATTACTATAATAGAAAAACAACAGATTTATTATTAAAAGTTCCTTTATCTCATGTTACAGGTCATAGTATAATGATGCAAAACATTGGAGAGATGGAGAATAAAGGTTTGGAAATAGAATTATCATCGGAGAATATTAAAACATCAGATTTTAAATGGTTTACTGATTTTAATATCTCATTTAATAAAAATAGGGTAACTAAATTAAATAATGGCGAGCCTATAATGACAGGATCTAAAATCCGTAAAGTAGGCGAAGATTTTGAAACTTTTTATATGCAGGAATGGGCTGGAGTTGATCCTGCTAATGGAAATCCTTTATGGTATGCTGCTGACGGAAGTAAAACAAGTGATTATTCAAAAGCAGTAAAAAAATTACAAGGAAGTGCTTCTCCTGATTTCTATGGCGGTTTAACTAATACGATTTCTTATAAAGGAATAGATTTTTCATTTAAATTTTCATATCAATATGGCAATAAGGTTTATGATAATTGGGCTTTCTTAACAGAGAGTGATGGTGCTATTAGTTTTAATCAAAATGCTAAAATTTTAGATAGATGGCAAAAGCCAGGAGATATAACAGATGTTCCAAAGTTTGTTTGTGGTAATTCTTCTAATTCAAATCGTATGTCAACTAGATATTTGCATGATGCTAGTTATTTAAGATTAAAGAGTGTTTCTTTAGGTTATAATCTTCCTAAAAAAATAACAACTAAAGCAAAAATAGCTAATGCCAGAGTTTATGCTCAAGCATATAATTTGTGGACATTAACTAACTACGAAGGGCATGATCCTGAAGCTGCTGACAAGGGAGTGATGGATTATGATTTACCTAATGTTACTACAGTAACTTTTGGTTTAGAATTAAAATTCTAATAAATCCAATTTATTAAAACTAGTGATAATAAGATTTTAAATAAGAAATAGATGAAAAATAATATAAAATTTATTGGAAGGTTGATCGTAGCTTTTTCTTTGATGTTTTCGGCATGTGGCGAAAGTTTCTTAGATGTAGATCCTTCTAATTCTGTTTTAGCAGAAAAAGCTATTCGATCAGAGAAAGACGTAGAAGTTGCAATAAACGGATTGTATAATGATATGCAAGACCGACATTGGATGAGTTCGACTTATCTTGCAATTCCGGGAGTTATGGCTGATGGTATAGGAATAAATGTTAAAAATTCTAATAGATATACAGCTTCATATGGTTATTATGTTCAAAAAGGTTATGCCGATCCTTTGGGAGCCTGGAAATTGCCCTATCGTTTAATTCGCAAGGCAAATTTAATCCTAGAAAAAGTAGATAATATAAAAGGTGACAAAGTTGAATTAAATCATTATAAAGGGGTGGTTTTAGGATTGCGTGCTTTTGCTCATTTTGACTTAGTTCGTATGTTTGCTCACCCATATTCGCAAGGGGGCGATGCTTTGGGAATCCCTATAGTTACAGGGGTTTTGCCTTCAACTGCAGATGTCGCCAGAAATACAGTGGGCGAAGTTTATACTCAGGTTATAAAAGATTTAAATGATGCAACAAAGTTACTTAATCCTAAAAAAATAGAAAGAGGAAAGTTCCACTATTGGGGAGCTAAAGCTTTGTTAGCTCGTGTTTATTTATATCATGAAGATTGGGACTTAGCAGCAAAAATAGCGACAGAAGTTCTTGAAAATAATAGTCTTGCAAAAAGAGAGCAGTATATGCAAATATTTAATGGGAACAATCCTGAATCTATTTTCGAATTAATAAATACAGCTGTTGATAATGGACGAGGAGATAATATAGGAAAATTAGTTAATCCAAAACCTAAAGGATATGGAGATGTTTTTATAACAGAACATTTGCAAGCTTTATTTAAACCTAGTGATATTAGGCATAGTTTAATAGCAAAGTCAGATAGTATTTATTATCCCAATAAGTATCCTACTGGAGGTGTTAGTGATAATGTTCAAATTATTAGAGCTTCTGAAGTTAGCTTAATAGCTGCTGAGGCTTATGCTAAAGGGACAAATCCAAGGAAAGATGAGTTGTCTTTGGAATATTTAAATAAAGTTATCACTAGATCTGTAAATAAAGATGCAGCTCTTTCTAATTTGACAGGACAAGCCTTGGTTGATAGTATATTGGTTGAACGAGAAAGAGAACTCTTTTGTGAGGGGCACAGATTATTTGACTTAACCAGAAATAATAAAGAGATAAGACGTGGTGATGATTATTGGTCTGCAAAGGAATATAAATTTATTAAGCCCAATAATCCTAAAACTATTTTACCAATACCTCTGTCAGAAATGAATGTTAACAGTAAAATGAAACAAAATCCTGGATACTAGTCTTTATCTGGAGTACAATATTCAAATGAGGCTGTTTTGCAGCCTCATTTTTTATAAATGAA
Organism: Bacteroidales bacterium; assembly: GCA_022360575.1. Classification (GTDB taxonomy): domain Bacteria; phylum Bacteroidota; class Bacteroidia; order Bacteroidales; family UBA12077; genus UBA12077. The sequence goes on from JAKSCO010000362.1 coordinate 4,246, forward strand.
TTTTTGATATTTTTTATACAAAAAAACTTCTCAAGGTAAAGAGAAGTTTCAGAAGCTTTTTTAAAAAATCTGTTGTTATAGATGTTTTAGATTTTCAATTGTTGCGATTGGATTTTCTGACCCAAAAATAAAACTTCCTGCTACAAGAGCATTACAACCAGCTTCAACAAGAGTTTTTGCATTTGTATTGTCAACACCTCCGTCTA
>JAKSCO010000070.1 GCA_022360575.1 Bacteroidales bacterium
AACACAAGAGGTTATAATTAATGGTCGTTCGGAGATCAATATTGCAATGGAATCTGATGTTTTAGAAATGGACGAAGTTGTGGTTGTTGCTTATGGAGTAACTAAAAAATCTTCGTTTACTGGTTCGGCTTCAACTGTTACAGCTGAGAAATTAGAAACAGTTCCTTTGCCTAGTTTTGATAAAGCTCTTCAGGGGAATGTAGCTGGATTACAGCTAACATCTTCATCAGGTCAACCAGGAGCAGCAACTCAGATTCGTATTAGAGGTATTGGTTCTATCAATGCTTCAACATCACCTTTATATGTAATTGATGGAGTACCTGTTGTTTCAGGTGATTTCTCAAGAAATACTAGAACAGCAAACTCTTTGGCAGGATTAAATCCTAATGATATAGCTTCAGTTACTGTTTTGAAAGATGCTGCAGCATCTTCATTATATGGATCTAGAGCAGCAAATGGAGTTATCTTAATTACAACTAAGCAAGGTAAAAAAGGGCAGACTCAAATTTCGGCTAGAGTTCAGCATGGAGTTACATGGAAAGCTCAAGACCCTTATCGCTCTTTGACTGGAGATGAGTTTAATATGATGATGAAAGAAGGTTATATCAATGCAGGTTATTCTAAAAAAAAGGTAGAATCTTATGTTGATAAGAAATATCCTCTAGGAGTAAATACTGATTGGACTGATGAACTTTACAGAACAGGTATTACTCAAAATGCAGAGGTTAGTGCGAATGGAGGATCGGAGAATACTAAGTTTTATGTTTCTGGAACTTATTTTGATCAAAAAGGTGCTGTTTTAGGTTCGGATATGAATAGAGTTTCTGGGCGATTAAATTTAAATCATTCGATGAATGAGAAAATAAGTTTGGGAGTAAATGTTAATTTTTCTGTAGTTGATCAGAATACACCTCCAGCAGGAGCTGATTATACTAACCCTGTATTAGCAGCAGATATTTTGCCTGGAACTATCCCTGTGAAGAACAAAGATGGAGAATATAATTATGACTTTAAAACTATAGGTGGATTTAATCCTGTAGGAATTTCTAAAAGTGATGTAAAAAACTTACAACAGCAAAGAGCTATTAATAGTGGATATTTTCAATGGAAGATTATTGATAATTTATCTTTTAAATCAACTTTTGGCTACGATAACTTAGTTTTACAAGAATTTTTGTGGCAGAATCCTAATCATGGTCCAGCGGCACAACCAGGGATTGAAGGAGAAGGAATTAAGATTAATACTAAAAATGAACAAATAACGTCGTCAAATACATTAAGTTATTCGAAAACTTTTTTGGATAGTCATACTATAGATGTTTTAGCAGGGTTTGAAGTAGAAAAAAAATCTTATTCAACAGGTTTTGGTAAAGGATTAATTTATCCTAGTGATAAAGTAACAGAGTTATCTAATTCGGCTAAACCTGGTGGAGTTGGAGGTTATACTATTGTTGAAAAATTAGCTTCGTATTTGAGTCAAATTAAGTATAATTATATGGGGCGATATTATGCCTCTTTTAGTTTCCGTCGTGATGGGTCGTCTAAGTTTGGAGCAAATAATAGATTTGCCAATTTTTGGTCAGTAGGAGGAACTTGGCGTATTTCAGAAGAATCGTTTTTAAAATCGGTAGATGTTTTAAATAATTTAAAATTAAGAGCGAGTTATGGAACTAATGGGAATTCGGGAATTTCGAATTATTTAGCTTTAGATTTATATAAATTTGGAGCCAATTACAATGGTCGTCCAGGAAGTAGACATGTCCAGTTTGCAAATCCAGACTTAACTTGGGAGCAAAATACATTACTTGATGTAGCATTAGAGTTCCGTATTTTTGATTGTTTATCAGGAACAATAGATTACTACAATAGGAAAACAACCGATTTGTTATTGTCAGTACCTATATCTAGTACGACAGGACATAGTAGCTTTATGCAGAATATTGGTGAAATGGAGAATAAGGGGTTAGAAATCGAGTTATCCTCAGAGAATATTAAAACATCAGATTTTAAATGGTTCACTGATTTTAATATATCGTTCAATAGAAATGAAGTCCTTAAGTTAAATAATCATGAGCCGATTGTCGGTGGATTTAAGATACATAAAGAAGGAGAAGATTTTTCTTCGTTTTATATGAGAGAGTGGGCTGGTGTTGATACTAAAACTGGAGATCCTTTATGGTATGCTCCTGACGGATCTAAAACAAGTGATTATGCAAAAGCAAATGAAAAAATAATGGGAAGTGCTTCTCCTGATTTTTATGGAGGTTTAACTAATACAATTTCGTATAAGGGCATAGATTTCTCATTCAAGTTTTCATATCAATATGGTAATAAAGTTTATGATAAATGGGCTTTTATAACAGAGAGTGATGGTACTTATTCTAATTTTAATCAAAGTAGTAAAATGCTTGATAGATGGCAAAAGCCTGGAGATGTGACAGATGTCCCTAGATACATTGTAGGTAATTCTTCTAATTCAAGTTTAATGTCTTCAAGATATCTGCATGATGCTAGTTACTTAAGATTAAAGAGTTTGACTTTAGGATATAATTTTCCTAAGAGTTTATTATCAAAAGCTAAAATAGCTAGTGCAAGAATTTATGCTCAGGCTTATAATCTTTGGACTTTGACTAATTATGAAGGGCATGATCCAGAAGCTGCTGTTAATGGTTTAATGGATTATGATTTGCCTAATGTTACTACAGTAACTTTTGGTTTAGAGCTAAAGTTTTAGTTAGATGTTTAAATTAAAAACAAACTTTTTTACAAAAAGGTATTATAAATAAAGATATAGATGAAAAAAAATATAAAATTTATCGGAAATTTGATAATGGTTTTTTCACTGTTATTTTCGGCATGTGGTGAAAGTTTCTTAGAGGTTGAACCATCTAATGCTGTTTTAACAAAAAAAGCTATTGAAACCGTCAGAGATGTTGAGGTTGCAGTAACAGCAATGTATAACGATTTGCAATCTAAAGATTGGATGAATTCAGCATTAATTGCAATTCCTGGTGTTATGGCTGATGATATTATGATTACCATAGATAATTCCAATAGATATACAGCTTCATATGGTTACTATGTTCAAGAAGGTCATGCAGACCCTTTGGGGATTTGGGTTATGCCTTATCGTTTAATCCGAAAAGCGAATTCTATTATTGAGAGAATTGATGACGGTGTTAAAGGAGATACAGCCACTTTAGAACATTATAAAGGAGTTGCTTTGGGATTAAGGGCTTTTGCTCATTTTGATTTAGTTCGTATGTTTGCTCATCCTTATTCGCAAGGCGGCGATGCTTTAGGGGTTCCTATAGTGACAAAAGCTTTACCTAGAACAAGTGAGCCTGCTAGAAATACTGTTGCAGAAGTTTATAGTCAGATAATAAAAGATTTAAATGATGCAATTGAATTATTAGACTCAAAAAAGATATCAAGAGGAGAGTTTCATTATTGGGGGGCTAAGGCTTTATTATCTAGAGTTTATTTATACCATGAAGATTGGGATCTAGCAGCAGAATTAGCTACAGAGGTTGTTGAGAATAATCATTTGGCTTTAAGGGATGAATATTTACAAATATTTAATGGAAATAATCCTGAGTCTATTTTCGAATTGATAAATACAGCTATAGATCATGGTAAAGATCATATAGGGAAATTGATTTATCCTTCACCAATAGGATATGGTAATGTTATTGTTACGAAACGTTTAAAAAAGTTGCTTGGAGGTAAAGATATTAGGTCAAAACTTTTAAAGAGCTCTAAAGTTGGTTTGGTTCCATTTAAGTATCCTACAGCAGGAGTTAGTGATAATATTCAAATTATTAGAACTTCAGAAATTTGCTTAATAGCTGCTGAGGCTTATGCTAGAGGAACAAATCCAAATAAAGATAAACTTGCGTTACAATATTTAAATCGTATTATAGGAAGAGCTACGACAGATCATGGTGCTTTGGTTTCTAATTTAGAAGGACAAGCATTAGTTGATAGAATATTAGTTGAGCGTGAAAAAGAATTATTTTGTGAAGGACATAGATTGTTCGACCTAACTAGAAATAATAAAACGATCAACAGAGGGAAGGACTATTGGGGTAATAAAAAGTATTTGAATATCCCGTCTAATCATGATAGAACTATTTTGCCTATCCCGATATCAGAACTAAATGTGAATGGAAATATTGATCAAAATCCAGGATACTAAACTTTATCTGGGGTAAGATATAAGATTCAAATGAGGCTGTTTTTGCAGCCTCATTTTTTATAAATGAATTTTTGATATTTTTTATACAAAAAAACTTCTCAAGGTAAAGAGAAGTTTCAGAAGCTTTTTTAAAAAATCTGTTGTTATAGATGTTTTAGATTTTCAATTGTGGCGATTGGATTTTTTGACCCAAAAATAAAACTTCCTGCTACAAGAGCATTACAACCAGCTTCAACAAGAGTTTTTGCATTTGTATTGTCAACACCTCCGTCTACTTCAATTAGAGTGTTTGCTCCAGTTTCTGTAATTAATTGTCTTAGTTCTTTTATTTTGTTAATAGAATTAGGGATAAATTTTTGTCCTCCAAATCCTGGATTAACAGACATTATTAAAACTAAATCAATTTCGTGTATAATATCTTTTAATAAACTAATTGGAGAGTGAGGATTTAAACTTACTCCAGCTTTCATCCCTTTGGCTTTTATGCTTTGGATTGTTCGATGTAAATGATTGCATGTTTCGTAATGTACTGTTAAGATATCAGCTCCTGCTTTATAAAATTCATCAATATACTTATCTGGATTAACAATCATTAAGTGTACGTCTAAAGGTTTCTTCGCATGTTTTTTTACTGTTTTTATAACAGGTAATCCATACGATATATTAGGAACAAATACACCGTCCATGATATCTAAATGAAACCAATCGGCTTTACTATTATTTATCATTTCGATATCTCGTTGCAAGTTTCCAAAATCAGCAGAAAGTAACGAAGGAGAAATTAAATGTGTCATTTTATGTTTTTGCACAAAATTAATAAAAAAGAAGTCTCTTTGGTTTCTTTTTATTTTTTAACCTAAATATGTCTTAAGGATTTTACTTCGAGTTGTGTGTTTAAGTCTTTTTATAGCTTTTTCTTTAATTTGCCTGACTCTTTCTCTGGTTAGATTAAATTCTTCACCAATTTCTTCTAAGGTGTACGGATGTTTTCCATTTAAACCAAAATATAAACGGATAATATTGGCTTCTCGATCTGTCAATGAGGCTAAGGCTCTTTCAATTTCTTTTCTTAAAGAATCATTAAGAAGACTGCCATCGGGACTTGGATTTTCTTTGCTTAGCAAAACTTCATACATATCTCCATCTTCACCATCAGTAAGAGGGGCGTCCATTGAGACATGCCGCCCAGAACTTTTCATTGCTTCTTTGATGTCATTAGGAGCTAATTCAAGAACATTGGATATTTCATCAATAGAAGGTTCTCTTTCGTATTTTTGTTCTAAATCAGAAAGAGCCTTATTTATTTTATTTATAGATCCTATTTTATTTAAAGGTAGTCGAACAATTCGGGCTTGTTCTGCTAAGGCTTGAAGTATAGATTGCCTTATCCACCAAACAGCATAAGATATGAATTTAAATCCACGAGTTTCGTCAAATCTTTTAGCTGCTTTTATAAGACCTAAATTTCCTTCGTTTATTAAATCGGGTAAACTTAATCCTTGATTTTGGTATTGTTTCGAAACAGAAACAACAAAACGAAGGTTTGCTCGAATAAGTTTATTTAGAGCATGTCTGTTGTTTTCGCGAACTTGTCGGGCTAGATCAACTTCTTGTTCTGCCGAAAGAAGATCAACCTTGCCAATTTCATGAAGATATTTGTCTAAGGAGGCAGTCTCGCGATTAGTTACTTGTTTAATTATTTTTAACTGTCTCATTTTTTAGGAAGTAAATTAAAATGAATATTCAACAATTAGTCATTATGTTACTCAAATATGTAAATAAAATCTTAGACAATGAAATTTTTCACTAAAATATTTTAAGTAAAATGGCTTTTTTTGTAAAAAAAATGAAGTTTTTTTTGCTAATTGTTCAGAAATAATTATTATTGCATTGATTTTCTATGTTAAATTAATATGAACTCCTAACAGTAAGAAAAAATCATTCTTACTATTTATCAATAAAAAAATAATTAATAATTAAATATTTATAAAAATATTATCTAAAATTTTCCATAAATAAATATGTACGATATTCTTGAATTGAACAAAAAGCTTGTTTCTGAATTAAGAGATATTGCTAAAGAATTGCAGATTAAGAAAGTAGAAGCGTTGAAAAAGCAAGACTTAATTTATAAGATTCTAGATCAACAAGCTATAAATGCAACATCAGAAGTAAAAACTGAAAAAAAACCAGTTGCTCGAAAACGAATTACAGAAAAAAGTAAGTCAAAAGTACAACCTCAAACAAAACTTCCCGAACCTAAAGAAATACAAAAGAAAGAAGTTGCAGAGAGTAAAAGTGATGATAAAAAAGAAGTAAGAGAGACTCCAGAAATAAAAGTAGAATCTTTTAAAAAAATTGAGATAGGTAGTAATAAAAGATCTACTGAAAATGACGGTCAGGTGCATAGGAGAAGGATAGATTCTCATAGTAATCGAGAAAATAGGGATCATTCTTCTAAAAAATCACAAGATAAAAAGAATGATAGATCATTTGAATTTGATGGTATTATTACCAATAATGGTGTTTTAGAAATAATGCCTGATGGTTATGGATTCCTTAGATCTTCAGAATACAATTACCTTAATTCTCCTGATGATATTTATGTGTCTCAATCTCAGATAAAATTATTTGGGTTAAAAACAGGAGATACTGTAGAAGGGAGTATTCGTCCTCCTAAAGAGGGTGAAAAATATTTCCCATTAATAAAGGTTGAAAAAATAAATGGAAGAAGTCCGGATTATATAAGAGATAGAGTTCCTTTTGATTACTTAACTCCTCTTTTCCCTGAAGAAAAATTCACCCTGAATAATAATCAGAATGATAAACTATCAACACGTGTGGTTGATATGTTTTCGCCTATAGGAAAAGGGCAAAGAGGACTTATTGTTGCACAACCTAAAACGGGGAAGACAGTTTTATTAAAAGATATAGCTAATGCTATTGCAGCAAATCATCCTGAAGTATATATGATCGTACTTCTTATTGACGAACGTCCAGAGGAGGTTACAGATATGGCTCGAAGTGTAAATGCTGAAGTTATTTCGTCAACATTTGATGAGCCTGCAGATCGTCATGTACGTGTAGCTAATATTGTTTTAGAAAAATCTAAACGTTTGGTAGAGTGTGGTCACGATGTAGTTATCTTATTAGATTCGATAACTCGTTTGGCTAGAGCTTATAATACGGTTTCTCCAGCATCAGGAAAAGTATTGTCTGGTGGTGTTGATGCTAATGCATTGCATAAACCAAAGAGATTTTTTGGTGCAGCCAGAAATATAGAAGAAGGAGGTTCTTTAACAATTATTTCTACAGCTTTAACCGAGACAGGTTCGAAAATGGATGAAGTAATTTTTGAAGAATTTAAAGGAACTGGTAATATGGAATTACAGTTGGATCGTAAGTTATCGAATAAACGAATTTATCCTGCTGTTGATATTACAGCTTCGAGTACACGACGAGAAGATTTATTGATTGAAAAAGAGATGTTAAATAAGATTTGGATACTTCGTAATTATTTAACAGATATGAATTCAGTAGAAGCGATGCAGTTCTTGCGAGATCGAATGTTGAAGACAAAAAATAACGAAGAGTTTATTATATCGATGAATGACTAAATGTTTCATAACACAATATACTGTATAAATGCGGATTTGTATCCGCATTTTTTATTGGTTATTAGTTAGATATAAATGAGTTTGTAATAAAAATAAATAAGTTGAAATAGGCTTATTTTCATATGAAGAATATTATATAATAAGATTTTTATTATAATTTTGTACTTTCAAAAACAAAAGTTAAATATCTTTTAATAAATAAATTAAGGAGTCAGAAATGTCAAAAAACAAAAAGTTTATAACTTGCGATGGTAACTATGCTGCTGCTCATGTAGCTTATATGTTTAGTGAAGTTGCTGCGATCTATCCGATTACTCCTTCTTCAACAATGGCTGAGTATGTTGATGAGTGGGCATCTTTCGGACGCAAAAATATTTTTGGTGATCAAGTAAAAGTTGTAGAGATGCAATCAGAAGGAGGAGCTGCAGGTGCTGTTCATGGGTCTTTACAAGCAGGTGCTTTAACTTCAACTTTTACTGCTTCACAAGGATTATTGTTAATGATTCCTAACATGTATAAAATTTCAGGTGAGTTATTACCAGGGGTATTTCATGTTAGTGCTAGAAGTTTAGCTGCTCAAGCATTATCTATTTTTGGAGATCATAGTGATGTTATGAGTACACGTCATACAGGTTTTGCTATGTTAGCAACAGGTAGTGTGCAGGAAATAATGGATATTGCAGGTATTGCTCACTTAGCATCAATTAAATCAAGAATTCCTTTTGTTCATTTCTTTGATGGATTCAGAACTTCTCACGAAATTCAGAAAGTAGAGTATCTTGAAAATGAAGATATGGCTAAATTACTAGATTTCGATGCTATACAGAAATTTAGAGATAATGCTCTTAATCCAGAACATCCTGTAACTAGAGGAACTGCTCAAAATCCTGATATTTATTTCCAAGCAAGAGAAGCTGCTAATAAATTTTATGATCCAATTCCTGATATGGTTGAAGAGTACATGCAGGAAATTACAAAAATAACAGGTCGTGAATATCACCCATTTACATATTATGGAGCTGAAGATGCAGAAAATGTAATTGTAGCAATGGGTTCGGTTACATCTACTATAAAAGAAACTATTGACTATAAATTAGCTCAAGGCGAAAAAGTAGGTTTAGTATCTGTTCATTTATATCGTCCTTTCTCAGAGAAATATTTCTTAAAAGTTCTTCCAAAATCAGTTAAACGAATAGCTGTTTTAGATAGAACTAAAGAGCCAGGAGCAAACGGAGAACCATTATACCTTGATGTAAGAGAGTTATTCTACGGAAAAGAAAATGCTCCAATGGTTATTGGTGGTCGTTATGGATTAAGCTCGAAAGATACTACTCCAGCTCAAATTGTTTCGGTTTATGATAATTTGGCAATGGCTGAGCCTAAAAATCATTTCACTATAGGTATTGTTGATGATGTTAAATTTACTTCGTTACCAATGTTGCCAGAAATTAGTGTAGTACCAGAAGGAACTTTCGAAGGTAAATTCTATGGTTTAGGTGCTGATGGAACAGTAGGAGCTAATAAAAACTCAATTAAAATTATAGGTAATTCGACTGATAAATATGCACAAGCTTATTTTGCATATGACTCGAAAAAATCAGGTGGAATTACTACATCTCACTTACGTTTTGGAGACACTCCAATAAATTCTCCTTATTTAGTAGGAACTCCTGATTTTGTTGCTTGTCACGTTCCTTCATATCTTGATAAATATGATATGTTAAGAGGAATTAAACAAGGAGGTACTTTCTTATTAAATAGTATCTGGGATGCTGAAGAAACTAAGAATCATTTCCCTGATGAAATGAAGAAAGTTTTAGCAGAAAAAGAGATTAAAGTATATATTATAAATGCAACAAAGATTGCTGAAGAAATAGGTTTAGGAAATAGAACGAATACTATTTTACAATCGGCATTCTTTAAAATAGCAAGTGTTATTCCTTACGAATCTGCAGTTGCAGAGATGAAAAAAGCTATCGAAAAGTCATACGGTAGAAAAGGTGAGGAAATCGTTAAGATGAATTACGCAGCAGTTGATCGTGGAGGTGCTGTTGAAGAGGTTACTATTCCTTCTGAATGGAAAAATATTGAAGTAAAAGCAAAAACTGACGATAGAGACATTCCTGATTTCATTAAGAATGTAGTTGAGCCAATTAATTCTCAAAAAGGAGATGACTTGCCAGTGAGTGCTTTTGTTGGTAGAGAAGATGGAACTTTCCCTGCAGGAACAACTGAGTTCGAGAAACGAGGTATTGCTGTTAATGTTCCTGAGTGGATTGCTGACAATTGTATACAATGTAATCAGTGTGCTTATGTTTGTCCTCATGCTGCTATTCGTCCATTCTTATTAACAGAAGAAGAGGTTTCTAACTCTCCTGAAGGAACTGATGTGATTCAAGGAATAGGTGGAACTAAAGAGTATAAATTCAGAATGCAGGTTAGTCCACTTGATTGTACTGGTTGTGGTAACTGTGCTGATGTTTGTCCTGCTAAGTCAAAAGCTTTAGTGATGAAACATTTGGATACTCAATTAGAAGAAACATCACGTTGGGATTATATGCATAAGCAAGTAGGTTATAAAGAAACAGTTCTTCCGAAAGAGAAGAGTGTTAAAAATAGCCAGTTTGCTCAACCTTTATTCGAGTTTAGTGGTGCTTGTGCTGGTTGTGGAGAAACTCCATATATCAAAACAATTACTCAATTATACGGAGATAGAATGATGATTGCTAATGCAACAGGTTGTTCTTCTATTTATGGAGGATCTGCTCCATCTACTCCATATTGTACTAATAGCGAAGGAAAAGGTCCAGCTTGGGCTAACTCATTATTCGAAGACAATGCTGAGTATGGTTTAGGTATGCATGTTGGTGTTGAAAAATTACGTACACGTATTGGCGAAAAAATGAATGAAGCAATGAATGATGTTGCTGCCGAAACTCAAGCTGCTTTTAAAGAGTGGATTGAAAATATGTACGAAGCAGAAGCATCGAAAGTTGCATCAGCAAAAGTAGTTGAAGTTTGTAAAAACGAAACAAATCCTATTGCTAAAGAAATCTTAAGCTTAGAGCAATACTTAATTAAGAAATCTGCATGGATTTTTGGTGGAGACGGATGGGCTTATGATATAGGTTACGGAGGTTTAGACCATGTTTTAGCTTCGGGTGAAGATGTAAATGTTCTTGTTGTTGATACAGAGGTTTACTCAAACACTGGAGGTCAGGCTTCGAAATCAACTCCAGTAGGAGCTGTAGCTAAGTTTGCAGCAGCTGGTATGAGATTACGTAAGAAAGATTTAGGTATGATGGCAATGTCTTACGGACATGTTTATGTAGCTCAAGTTGCTATGGGATCAAGCCAAAACCAATTCTTTAAAGCTTTAAAAGAAGCTGAAGCATATCCAGGACCATCATTAATTATTGCTTATGCTCCATGTATTAACCATGGTTTAAAAGCAGGTATGGGTAAATCTCAACAAGAAACTAAATTAGCTGTTGAGTCTGGATACTGGCATACTTATCGTTATAATCCATTATTAGAAGCTGAAGGTAAGAATCCTTTTGTTTTAGATTCGAAAGATCCGGATTGGAGTAAATTCCAAGATTTCTTAAAGAATGAGGTTCGTTATACTTCACTTCAGAAATCATTCCCAGAAGAAGCAGAAGGCTTATTCGAAAGAGCTGAAGATGATGCAAAATGGAGATATAATAATTATAAGAGATTAGCATCTAATTAAGATATAATTATAATAATTTGTAAGAGGCTGTCCTAAAAGAAAAGGACAGCCTTTTTCTTTATCCTCAATATACTTCGAATATTTTATCCCAAAAGAAACTCAAATGCCAACTTTTTACGAATATTGAGCTCAACGGAAGCTCAAATGACATCTTTTTTGCAAATATTGAGCTCAACGGAAGCTCAAATGACATCTTTTTTGCAAATATTGAGCTCAACGGAAGCTCAAATGGCATCTTTTTTACGAATATTGAGCTCAACGGAAGCTCAAATGACATCTTTTTTGCAAATATTGAGCTCAACGGAAGCTCAAATGACATCTTTTTTGCAAATATTG
>JAKSCO010000113.1 GCA_022360575.1 Bacteroidales bacterium
AACTTGAGCCGCAATCAAAACCTTAGGAAACAAGCTAACTGAGATATCCTGCAACAATACATACTTACTCAAAAACAACAAACACAAACCCACTGCACCATAAGTTCCAATCCTACTATCTTTCATTATAGAAAGGATTTTTTCTCGGGTATATCCTCCCCCAAAACCATCACAAAAATCGGCAATAGCATCTTCGTGAAAAGCTCCGGTAAATAGCACCATTGCCACCATAGATCCTATTATTGAGATATTGGTATTTAAATACATCTGCATAGCCAGATAAACCAAAGCTCCAACAGTTGCAACCCAATATCCAATAAAAGGCAAATATCGGGTTGCTTTATTTAAATTATCCGAAGAGTATTTAATCTTCCTCGAAATAGGTATTCGTGTATAATACAGAATTGCTGTAAGAAATATTTTAAATTCTTTTCTCAACATTAGCTTTTATTACTTACTCCGGCATCCTCAAAACTTGCCATTTCGTTCAAGAATGTAACGCCTGATTTTATTATCGGAAATGCTACGGCTGCTCCCGAACCCTCTCCTAACCTCATATTTAAACTAACTAATGCTTCTACATTTAAATATTTATGCATTAGCTTATGTCCTCTTTCTTGAGAAACATGACAGAAAATAGCATTATCAAGTATTGATGGATTTATAGCATGAGCTACTAAAAATGCCGAAGTAGAAATAAAACCATCAACCATTAAAAGCATACCATGCTCTTTTGCTTGCAACATAGCTCCTACCATCATTGCTATCTCGAAACCTCCATATGTAGCTAATATCTCATGAGCATTTTTCGGATTGTATAACTCCGAAGCCTTTTTTAAGATTTCTATTTTTTTTCTTAAGCCTTCGTTATTGTGTCCTGTTCCTGGACCTGTACATTCTTCAATAGAATATCCTGTAATCTTATTCATTATTAAAGCTGCCGACGAAGTATTTCCGATACCCATTTCGCCAAAACCAATGGTATTACAACCATTTGTAAATTCTTCAGAAACTATTTCCTTCCCTTTTGTCATACACTCTAAACATAAAGCTTCTGACATTGCCGGACTCTTTAATATATTTTTTGTGCCACAATCAATTTTGGCATGTATAATATTTGTTTCTTCAGGAAAATCATAATCTACTCCGGCATCAACAACTTTTAAATTTAATCCGTTTTGTTTGCAGAAAATACTAATAGCTGCACCTCCATTCAAAAAATTTAGCACCATCTGATGCGTCACTTCTTTTGGGAAAGGGCTAACTCCTTCGTCGGCCAAACCATGATCTGCAGCAAAAATAAGCATCGTTGGTTTTTTTATTTCTGGCGATAGCGTATTCTGAATCGATCCTATTTTTAAAGCTACATCTTCTAACTTTCCTAACGAACCAATAGGCTTGGTTTTTAAATCTATTTTATGTTTTAATTTTTCTATCATCGTTTATATTTTAAATTATTATTTTATTTCTAGTGGAATCCCAGATACCATAAGAAAGACACGATCTGCTTTCGATGCGATATATTGGTTCATCCATCCTTGCAAATCAGCAAACTTTCTCGAAACATCATTCTCGGCATGAACACCCATTCCCAGCTCGTTACTTACAACAATCAGCTCTATATCTTTTGTGATAAAAGCATCCCACTCAGCTTTTGCTTCTTCGAGAGCTTTTTCAACATCATAATTATTATCGAAAAAGAAATTATTTAACCATAGAGTAACACAATCTAAAAGCACTGTTTTATTATTTATACATTGCTTGCTTATGTATTTATTCTCTTCGATTGTCACCCAATTATCTCCCCTATCCGATTTGTGTCTATCAATTCGTTTCTTGAAATCTTCATCCCAAATTCGTGCTGTAGCCAAATAAATAGGCCTTTCTGATTTTTCTTGAGCCAATTTTTGGGCAAACGAACTTTTCCCCGATCGTTGACCTCCTGTAATAAATGTTATTCCACCCATTTGTGTTTATATATAATCAAGACCTTATTCTTGTTTTATCTTCGACGAGCAAACATCTTTCTTATATACCCATCGTACGGTATCTCCATTATTTATCTTATTATTTATTGCTAGTATCCCCGGAGGTTTTCCGTTAACTCTATAATACCATGCTTTTACACCTCTTATATTTTGCACACTATCAATTGAGCAAACAAAAACATGATTACCTACCGGATGAGTTTCAACTTTAGAGGCATGTTGTAATGCCTCTAATGCTGTTAACTGTCTTCGTGTTGTGATTATACTCTCTTTTGTTTCTCTTAAATTTCCGTAATCAATTACAAGTTTTACCGAAAATTCTTTAAAAGAATCAACAGGCTTCATATTACATGCAGCAAGCAATACAACCAAACTCAGATATAAGAGTTTCTTATAATCCATAACATCCAATTGTTAAAATGAACATTTAAAATTTGCCATCAACATTCGCCCTGGCATATTGTATCCATCTTTTTCGGTATAGTTTTCATCAAATAAATTCGAAATAGTAATTCCAAATCTATAATTCTTTATTGCGTACGAAACAGAATAATCAAATACTAAATACTCTGGATGCTGTAATATCTTATCTTTTTTAGTATAACCTCCTTCGGTATAATAATCATCAGCTGTTAATTCGGGACGAAGCTTTGAAAAATTATCTTTTTCTAATCTCGAACCAATGTATCTGGCATGAATTCTGGTTGAAAAACCTTTCAAATTATCGTAATAAATCCCAAAATTGGCATTGCTTTTTCGTGCAAAAAGCAAATCGCGATTAACTATACTATCGCTGGCATTACTCGATTTTAACACCTCATCAACAGTATTATTTAACATGTAAGTAAGATTACCATAAATTTCGAATTTGAATTTATTATTAAATAATGCACCCAAATTAGTCGAAGCAACTACCTCAATCCCATTCATTGACGAATTGTTAGCATTTTTGTACGAAGTTACATTACGAACTACCTCATTCTGATTAATTATTGCCGAATCTAAAGTATTCTCTATTATCCGATCTTTATGCTTGGTTGTAAAATAGGTAACATCAAGAAAAACCAGTTTATTAGGCATTGAATAACTAACTCCAAAATCAACTGTCGAAGATGTTTCTGGCTTCAGATCGGGATTACCTATATAATTTTTTACCCACCAAAAGTTCCATGCAGCAAAATACTCAGACACGGCATAATAACCTGCTACTTTAAAAGCATCAGGAACAGAAAAACCTTTACCATAACTACCATGTAATTTTAATTTAAAAGGAAACTCATATTGAATTCCTAACGAAGGATTAATTGCATTATATGTTTCAGAACCTCCAGTTCCTTTTAGCGAATCATTTTTTTCGATATCGTAAGTAATGTAATTATAACGCAAACCTGCATTTATATCTAAACCTCCTTTGTTATAGCTTAACTGACCAATTACAGCAGCCTTTGTATTTTTATGATTCGGCGAGTATGGATTTGTAGGTGTAGCTTTTCCTTTAAATCGTTCCGATTTGTAATCATATATATCAAGATCGACACCAGCCAAAAATTTAAAATCACCCCAAATAATATTGTCGTGCATTTTGAAACCATACTCGCTAACATCGGTGTTAAGAGACACATATCCTGTATCGGTATTGTTGGCATAATACGCAACAGACTCATCGGTATAATATGGACTAAAATAAAAGCTATTTTTCTCAGAACTACGTATTACTGTTCCATAAAGATTAACTCTGTCGATATCTTTTTTACTCTGCCCATAGCTACCCCAATAATTACCCGGAGATTGAATATCATTAGCATTAAAATAAATAACTTCGGCATTTACTTTCCACTTGTCGTTTATAACATAATTGTACTGACCATTAACCTGATTGTATTGCCAACTTGAGTTTTTCATAACATCGCCAAACGATGCTTTATCCAACATTAGCTCTTCTTTTTTAGATAGCTTAAGTAAATTATTATTTCCTATTCTGTAATCATGTCGTTGTTCGTTACGAGTAAATCCTAGAAGGAAACTCGATTTAGAACTTAATGCGCCCGAAACATTACCTTGAAGTTTGAAATTCCCAAAGCTACCAAAACCTACCGATGCATTTCCTCTACTATCGGCACATGCAGCTTTTGTTACAATATTAATTACGCCTCCCATTGCGTCTGAGCCATATAAGGTCGAATATGGACCTTTAATTACTTCAACCCTTTCGACAATATCTTTATCGATACTACTAATATTGGTTGTACCCATTGGTTTTCCGTTTATTAAAATCAATGTGTAGCTTCTCGAATGTGCGCTAGGCGAGAATCCTCTCATGCCTATACTCGACGACAATCCTGGATACTGAATTATATCCAGATTAGTAGTAGTTTTTAGTATATCGGCCATGCTATTTGAAGACAATGACTGCAATACTTTTTTATCAATAATTTCCACTTTCTGCGGAATACTTTTTAGTTGAGTATTGGCTCTTGTGGCCGATACTACAACCTTGTCAAGATTGTACTGTTTTATCGAATCTTGTTTCTGCGAAAACGCAATGTTCGCAAATAGGCATACTACGCCAATTAGAAATAATTTTCTCATTTCTTTAAAGTTTATAGTTTAACAAAAATTAAAACCATAAACTTTCGGTTAGTTCCGGTTTACATCCCGGGTAGTAACATGGAACAGAGGTTGTGATTTTTTTCTTCTTGTGCAAATCACTCCGCTTTTATCCCGAAAGCTATGATAACTAGAATTAGGCAGGTCTTCTGGCTTGTCCTGTTTTGAGGCCTTCCCATTTATCGCTCGACAAACAGTGGCAAAGTATTCTCAAAACATCCTGTTAAACAGGTAAAGGACTTACAGCTGCGGGTACAGCTCCGGAATCTTCAATTGTATTGAATCACCGGATTCCCTTTTCATTCCGACATTGAAAAATATCGAAATACCAAATTCGACGACAAATATATATTATATTAATTCAACATGTTAACATTTGTTGATATTTTGTTAGAAACTAAAAATATAGCTGGTCGTTTCGACAAGGGATTCTCTTGTGTTACTACAACTGTGTTATATACTTTTTCGATATTTTTATAGTTTAAAATATCGAAGGCTGTACCATGTTCAAATATTTTTCCCTTTTTCATCAAAATCAAATAATCGCAATATTCGCTCGTTAAATTTAAATCATGAATAATCATTACAACTGTCAATCTAAGATTACGAGTGAGCTGTTGTATTAAATTAAGTACTTGCACCTGATGCGAGATATCAAGATGAGATGTGGGCTCATCTAAAAGCAACAACGAAGGTTCTTGAACAAGAGCCTTAGCTATACTAACCAATTGCTGTTCGCCTCCACTAAGGTTGGCAAATTTTTTATTTCTTAAATGAAAAGTATCTGTCAGATACATGTATCTTTCAGCAATTTCGTAATCTTGCTTTGTTTCAAAAAACTGATATTTCTTTCGATATGGAATCCTTCCTGTTAAGACATACTCTTCAACTGTAATATCGATAGGTTCAGAAAACTGGGTTACTACAGCTATTTCTTTTGCTCGTTGGTTTTCCGACAAGTTACTTAAATCGTTTCCTTTTAGAAAAATCTGATTTGCCGAAACAGGCAATTCGCCAGTTATTCCTTTCAGCAAAGTCGATTTTCC